>JANPHE010000143.1:0-28880 GCA_031424295.1 Segetibacter sp.
CTTGCCTTTTCTATCGCAAGAATTTTTCCTCCCATTTCGGCTATGCGCTTATGATTTGGTTCTATTAATTGATAATCTCGGCTGTCAACAGCATAAAAGGGGTCTCTCAACTCATTAAAAATGATTTCTTGTTTTCCATTTTCAGCTAAGTGGATAGGAAAAACGCCGAATGAAGTAGATTTCCTTTTGGAAATGGTACCTACTGCATAGTGTTTGCTTGCAATTTGAAAACTGTGACAGATGAAGAGCACATGTTTTTTTATGATATTGTCCTCATTTTCATTCCATTGCTGAAGATTTCTAATCCAGTCTTTGTATAATAATTCCCATTCGCTTCCATCGCTATCAATTGGCGAGCCTGGTCCGCCTGATGACAAATAAATATCAAATGAGGTATCTGGAATTTCCTTTTTTAACCTGACTTCAAATTCTTGAAGGTCAATGTTGAAATCGTTGACTTCACCCCATTGGTGAATTATTTCCCTCAGACATCTCATGCCCTGATTGGGTTGGCCCTCATTAAGATCAAGAATAGCAACTCGGGCTGTCTTTTTTTCAGTCCAATTCATAGGTTGTAAAAATATTGCTTTTTTTTCAGCCATAAAAACAGCTATACAAATAGTTGAAATAGTAATTCATTGGTTTCACAATGAACTAGTTCAACAACCAATTTTATATTGTTTAACTTATAACAATTTACTTGTGAAAAAGTTTAAACTTCTGGATTTAATACGGTAAAAATCCAATAAAATTGCTCAGTAAGGATTACTTCTTCAAAAACCATCTAAATCCTATTCCAATGTTGTTGAATATTGTGTTATTAAGCGCGGAGTTAATATTGAAGGTGTTTTGGGTAGTAGAAGAACCATTTCCGTTGCTTGAATTGGTTGTTTCTTTATGAGCAAAGTTTAGGTTAATTACCGAATTTAGAGATACATCACACAATATTCTAGGGGTCACTTTATAACTAAACCCGGGTGCTAAATCGAGGCCAACTGTGTAACCCTTGCTTTTATCTTCTAATTTATCGATTCCATTGTAATTATATTGTTTGCCAAAGACATAGCCAAATCCAGCATTGCCTTTTACGGTAAAGAAAAACTTTGATGAAAGCGGAAAAAATCTTTGTTTAAAAGCATTGATCCCAATTGAATTGGAGTTATTGGTGCTTTCATTTGTGCCAATGTTTGTACTGTTTTTTTGCTGGGAATAATTATAGGAAAACCCTATTCCAACCATTTGATTGGTTTTTTTGAAGATGGAGTAACTGGGGCTGATTCCAAATCCAGTGGCAGTTGTAGCGTAATTATTTCCATTATTGGTTTTGCTGGTCGAGAAACCAATACTTCCGCCTAATAATTTTTGCCCTTTATCAAATTGCGCTTTTGTAGAAGATACTGACAGTGTTAGAACGAGGACTAAGAGAAAAGATGTTTTTACCATAATGATTTTTTCATTAAGACTTTCATCTTTATTACTAAGATGCTTCAAAATTTTCCTTTAACTTATTTTTTGCTGGCTGTTATTGTTCTTTTAAAAAGACGAAATAAAAATGGAGCATAGCCGTTAAAAGCTATGCTCCAAATAAATAATTATACTTTCAGAAATTGATCATGGATATAATCAACTACTTCAACCATGTTTTTATTTTTATTATACACTGCGAGTTGCCTATCGGCACCTGTACCATTCTCAAGCATTTTATGTATATAATTGATAGCACTTCTGCTACCCAGTTGGTCAACAACATCATCTACAAAATCTAAAAGTTCATAGATAAGTACTCTTGTATTCACTTCAGCTTCTTTACCAAAATCTATCAGCGTACCGTCAATTCCATATCTGCTTGCACGCCATTTATTTTCATTTAGTAAGTGCCTTTGGTACATTATGAAATTCAGGTTTTTGCTATGAAGTTTATACAGTTTTGCACAGATTGCCTGGAACAAGGCTGCAATGGCAATTGTTTCATCGATCGTCATCGGCACGTCGCAAATCCTAAACTCAACAGTATCGAAGAAAGGATGCACCCTAAGGTCCCACCAAATCTTTTTAGCATTGTCAATACAGTTGGTTTTGATAAGCAATTTCACATAATTATCGTATGCTTCTATGCTTTCAAAATAATCTGGAATTCCGGTACGTGGAAACTTATCGAAAACTTTGGTTCTGAAAGATTTGTAACCTGTCTGCCTACCTTCCCAGAAAGGGGAGTTTGTGCTTAATGCATATACGTGTGGTAAAAAATAACGAGCAGAGTTGGCTATGTGAATGGCCATTTCTCTTGTTTGCATACCAACGTGCACATGCAATCCAAAGATGAGGTTGCTTCTGGCTGCTTCCTGCAATTCGTTCACCAGTTCATTGTATCGTACATGGTCCGTAATTAACTGACTTTCCCAATGGCTAAAAGGGTGGGTGCCGGCTGCGCCAACCCATAGCCCCATGTCACCTGCTATCTGAGATATTGTGCCTCGTAGAGAAGCAACATCACGATAGGCCATTTCAATGTTATCGCAAATGTCAGTTCCAACTTCAACCACGGCTTGGTGCATTTCTGCTTTTACCTTATCGCGGATTACTTTTTGCCCTTCTATTACAATCTTCTGTTCATGGCTTTTTAATTCTCTTGTTGTAGGGTCTATTACCATGTATTCTTCCTCAATCCCTAGAGTGAAATGTTTGAAGCTTAGTGAACTCATACTGTTGGTTTAGATGATAATAATTGTTTGTTCAAAAATTAATAAAGGGCTTTGCCTCCACTACCTCTTTTAATGTATTCTCCCCATGTTAAATTGTCCATGCCTGGTTTAGCAGATTGAGCTTTTTCAATAGCGTAGTTTGCCATCGTTTCTACTACCCACTCAAAATTTTCTTCGCCTACGCTTTTTATTTCTGCATCAGGTGCAGGATTACAGAAGTCAATTGCGTATGGAACACCATCCCGAACAGCTAGTTCTACGGTATTGAAATCATAACCCAAATACTTATTGATACGAAGTACAATTTCTTCCATAAGTTTCAATCGCTCTGCTGTAGGTTTAAACTCAGCAACATATCTTAGGTGATGTGGATTGCGTGGCTCATAATGCATAATGCGAACATGTTTTCCGCCAATGCAATAGCACCTGTAATATTCAGTGAATTTAATTTCTTCTTGCAACATCATCACCAATTCACCCGTTTCTGCATGAGACTCAAAGAACTCATCAATATTGTTCAGTTGATAAACACTCTTCCATCCACCGCCAGCAAAAGGTTTCATGTAAGCAGGAAATCCGATGTACTTAAAAATGCCATCCCAGTCTAAAGGATAAGCCAAGTTACTAAAAGATTCTGCTGAAGTATCAAGTGGCAATTGATGGGAAGGGAGAATGACTGTTTTAGGAACAGGAACATCTATTTTGGTAGCTAAACAGTTATTGAAAAACTTTTCATCAGCACTCCACCAAAAAGGATTGTTGATAACAGCTGTACCGGTAAGCGCTGCGTTTTTTAAGTAAGCACGGTAAAACGGAACGTCTTGACTGATACGGTCAACTATGACACTATATTCAGTAGGCTCACCTTGCATTACTTTATCAATACGTACTGCTTCTGCAGTAATTCCAGCAATGCCTTTGCTGTTTATTCTTTCTATAAAAGCATTTGGAAAGCTTCTTTCTTTACCAAATAAAATTCCGATTTTTTTCATATTCAGGTTTTTAGGGTGTCAAAATAGTATAGTTTGACTAAATTATTTGTTTTTTAATTGACTAATTGTGTATTATTACAAAGTATTTTAAAAATAGTTAGATATATATAATTTAACCATAAACTAAACTTTACAAAATATTTCAAATTGCAGGATAAAAGATGAGGTTGAATGTTATTCAATAATCTGTTGCTTGCAGAGAAAAAAGGTTCAATTATAAAGTATTATTGAAGTAGCCAATGGTGACAATGAAAGATGAAAAGATAATAAAAGAAGAAACTTATTCGGCGATAAGGGTTGAACGAAGAACTATTTTCTCCGAATTTCTTGAACGAAATGTAATTTTAGACGTATACATTCCCCTTTTGCAAGCGAAACAAGATGATGTTTCACTATTACTAATCAATGATGGACAAGATCTTGTAAAAATGAATTTTGCAGGAATTATCGATCCAATGATTTCTACTGGAAAAATTGAACCTGTAATGTGTGTTGGAATTCATTGCAGTGCAGATCGTATAATGGAATACGGTACTATATGTCGGTCCGATTATAAAGGAAGAGGAGCAAGGGCAGGACTGTATTGCAAATTTATTCTTGACGAATTAATGCCTTTTATTAGGAATGAATTCTCGATAAGCTCATTTAGAGAAAAATCCTTTGCAGGATTTTCTTTAGGAGGATTAACGGCTTTAGATATTGCATGGAACCATGCAAATGAATTTTTGAAGGTGGGCGTATTTAGTGGATCGCTTTGGTGGCGAAGGAAAGGATATACGGATAAGCATTACGATTATGCAAAGGACCGCATCATGCATTTGCAGATAGAAAAAGGAAAAGTACAGCCTTGGTTGCACTTTTTCTTTCAAACGGGTTTATTAGATGAAACAGCAGATAGAAATAACAATGGAATTATTGATTCTGTAGAAGATACAATGGATTTAATTGCTCATCTCAAAGACTTAGGCTATCCGGATAACCAAATGGAATATCTTCAACTTCAGGATGGTCGACACGATGTGCCAACATGGGCAAGGGCTTTACCAACTTTTCTGGAATGGGGATGGGGCAAAAGCAGGACTATAAAAGTCTGATCAATTAATTTACCCATTAATTTTCCTGATTTTTTTCTTTAAGATATTTTTGTTCATTATGGCTTAATTCATATTAAGAGCCTCTTATTATTTTTTTTAGTCTGGACAATTTATTTATTGATGGATAGGCATTAATTTACTTCAGCGTTATGGTGCTTTTATGCGTTTGCAACAATTCGCCTTTTTACTCCAAACTTATTTGAATTCAACCATGATGTTTCGGATAAATCTTCTAAAATCTATTTTTTTTATATAGCCATTTTTCCGAAAATAGCAACCAACCTTTCAACCTTTACCTTTTATTAGGCGTTATTACCTGTAAATTTGCAAAAAATACTATTTGATGTTAGATACTATAGAAAGTGCGATAGCGGATATTAAGGTTGGAAAAATGGTCATAGTAGTTGACGATGAAGACCGCGAAAATGAGGGGGATTTTGTAATTGCAGCACGAACAGTTACGCCTGAAGTTATCAACTTTATGAGCAAAGAGGGTCGAGGATTAATTTGCGCTCCTTTAATGGAAGACCGTTGCGATGAACTTGGTCTCGAGCTGATGGTTAATAGCAACACTTCATTACATGAAACGCCTTTTACAGTTTCTATTGATTTGTTAGGATATGGCTGTACTACAGGAATTTCTGCACAGGACAGAGCAAAAACTATACTAGCATTAATAGACCCAAATACTAAACCTGAAGAATTGGGGAAACCAGGTCATATTTTTCCATTGCGAGCCAAGAAAGGAGGCGTTCTAAGAAGGACAGGTCATACAGAGGCAACCATAGACTTGGCAAGGTTAGCAGGTTTTGAACCCGCGGGAGTATTGGTCGAAATAATGAGTGAAGATGGTACCATGGCGAGACTACCTCAACTTTTGGAAATAGCTAAAAAGTTTGACCTTAAGATTGTTTCGATTAAAGATTTGATAGAATATCGACTAAATATGGACAGCCTGATAGATGAGGTTGTGAGAGTTGACCTTCCAACAAAGTATGGTCATTTTAAATTGGTTGCTTTCAGAGAAAAAACTACCGGACGCGAACATGTTGCTTTAGTAAAAGGTGAATGGGTGAAAGATGAGACTATTTTAACAAGAGTCCACAGTAGTTGTTTTACAGGAGATATTCTTGGTAGTCTTCGATGTGATTGCGGAGACCAACTTCACAAAGCCATGCAAATGGTGGAAGCGGAGGGTAGGGGAGTTATACTTTATATGAATCAGGAAGGAAGAGGTATTGGTCTGGTAAATAAATTAAAAGCCTATAAACTTCAGGAAGAAGGAATGGATACGGTAGAAGCAAATCTTCATCTTGGTTTTGCAACAGATGAAAGAGATTATGGGATAGGTGCACAGATACTGAGATACCTTAATGTTACTCGTTTAAAGTTGATGAGCAATAACCCTAAAAAAAGAGCAGGATTAAAGGGATATGGACTTGAAATAGTAGATATTGTTTCCATTGAAGGTCCATCGAATCCCTATAACGAAAAGTATCTACAAACCAAAAGAGATAAGATGGGGCATGAGCTTATGAATGATAGCAAATGAGATGAGCGATTAAAAACATCTTATCCTTGCGCTTTGTGCGTCATTGCATCTTTTAGTTGCTCTAATGTATTTTGTATGGCAAAATAACAACGTGCTTTGTAATCATTCCAATACCTCTTGGGAAAAGTTCGGCCACCAACTAAAGGCATTTCTAATTCAAGCGGACCACCGGCTATGCCATCCGGGGTAGACGTAAGGTGCTCAAAATTAGTCAGGCTATAACTGTAATTGTTATTTCGGCACCTAATTAAAAATTTAAAACTGATATATCCTTTTCCTCTTTCTCCAAGTTCTTTTACAGGTAGATGAATTGAACTTTTGCATACTACGACATTCGTCGATGTGTCTTCGCTGATTAATGTATCAGTACCCGTATTGAATGTAGTAGTCAAAAATTGTTTTGCGTAGCTAAAAAGGCTGTCTCCGACAATCCCTTGTGCACGAACAGATTCAGCAAATTCCACTTTATTTGTCTTTTCATTATAAGGCCATAAATAATAATCAAACTTATCCTGACTCATACAAAAAAGCGCTAAAACCAAACTGATACCTAATAATAAAAATCGTTTCATTGTTCAATATTTTTTTCAAGACAGTAACTCACCAATTATTCTTTACAAATAAACTAATTAAATTGAGCATACTCCTTTATTCATATCTCTCACTTTTTGATCAAAAATGACTAAGCACAAGTTTAAAAGATTTATATAAACTCCTAAGCTGTAATGGATCATTTACAACTTCTGAAATATCCAATGCTAAAACGACCTCTTTATGAGCGCCAATTTTATGATCTCTAATTTCAAAGATAATATTATCAAATTTCAATAAAGCAAATCTCAGCTCTTCATTTGAAAATATCTCCTTTACTTTTTCTATCGCATTACCTTTTATTATGAACTTATTATCAAATTCTTGAAATCCAATCTCAATGTCTTGCATTCCAAATAACTTTTTCACTTCACTTTTGAACCCCTGATGCGTTATAGAAAATCTGACTTGCTGCTCATCTGATAATTTGGCTGTTAAAGAAGTAAGCAACTCTCCGTCATCAGAGCCACCATCCGGATCAATATCTATGTCTAATAAAATACTGTATGGTTCATCTTCAATTAATGCACTATAGTCTTTATTCCCCAAATCATTTTTTAACTGATCAGAAATTATTTTCCAAATCTCATCTTCTGACTTTGCTTTTATAATATTACTGTGTGGCATAGTACATTGATCTACATTTAAAATAATCTTATTTAATAATCGGCGTCTCTTGAAAAATCTTTTTTCTTGGTTTGCAAATTCATATTCACCACCCAACCACTATAGTTAGATACCATTTCTACATCCACAGTAAAGTTATCATATCGTTCATCATTGAGGTCGAACCCAAGTGTACTGGATGCAAACCTGATCTCTTCTGAAGGCTTTTGGAAATCACCTTTAAAGTTGACATAACTTTTATCTATCCACCTTATTTGGGTTCTCTTCAACATTTTGAAAAGTTCAGTATACTTTTTAGCGGCAGATTTATAATCATCACTTTTGAACATGATAGCTTGCACGCTAGCCGTGGTATCCACCTTAGAGTTGTATTGGAAAATAAAAGTTTCAATTGCTCCTGGTATTACAACGTTGCAAGAATAAGTTTCTGAAGACCCTTGTTTTGCTATTTGTTCTCCCTGAATATTTTGAAAATTGAACCTGAAATCTATAACAATTTTAGAAATCGCATCGGAAAATTCGGGACTTGAAGACACGACTTTATAAAACTGACAAAAGCTTTGGTTAGCTATTAAAATCATTCCCAAAATAGATAGAAGCATATTTCTCATAATCTATCATCTATAGATATTATTAAAATTAGGCTTCCTTTTATGGCAATGCTGGTATATTTTACCAATTGTGAGAAATAATGTATAGTATCAGGACTTATTCACAAACTCCTGCAAGCGATTCGCAATAACTTTTTGAAGGTCAGATAGCCTTTTATTGGAAGGATCTTCTGTCAGAAATGAAACTTTTCTAGATGATTCAACCTCAAAAAAAAGGTCTGGGGGAAATACTTTTATCAAACGGGCATCTGTTAAATTGACCTCAATTGTTTCTCCTTCTTGCTTTGGCCAAATTACTTCAGCTTTCGTTCTTCTTTGTTCAAATTCAAAATACAATAGCATGGCTCAAATGTAAGTGTTGCTACTGATCAAACGTAGTAAATGAAAATTAAACAGGTTATCCGTAGACTTTCTTATTGCTCCTTAATGGATATAGAACATCTTCCGCAGTTTCGTATCCTTCGTCTGCAATGCTATCTAATTTTTTTTCTTTTTTCTTTTTTTGAGCAACATAAATTATTAAACCAAGTGCGGCAAATGATGCAATTGTAATGATAATTCTTTCAGACTTTTTCATGAAACTTAAATGAATTGTAAAGGTAGATTAAGTGTGATTATTCAATATTAGCAAATTGTTATTTATTCTCTTATCAATTTAAAAGTCGAAATTCCTGAAGTAACGCTTTAATTTTATCATATTTTAATTTTTATTCAATAATTTGGATTTATTGTAAATAAAAGTTGCCTTGGTTATTTTTAGTCTAGTGGATGAAGTATTCTAGAACATCATTAATCACGATCAAATGTATAATTATTTTATTTCTAAAAGTGCGGGTCGGATGGAGTTTTAAAATAACAGTAATATGGAAATTTCCGGAGCCTGATCTGGAGTTTCTTATTAAAATTAGCAACATTTAAAACGACAAACAAATATCATTTACTTGATCTGATCTTAATGGGCATTATACCCATGTAGAAATATAACTGGAGCGCAAAGGGGATTTAAAAACAATGGTACATTTTTTAGAAAAAGGAAGGAATCTTGTTGCAAAAGGAACAAAATGGTATGGAAGAAACTCAGAAGGAGGGCAAATTTTCTTGCCTGCCTAAAAGCATGGATGGAATTCGGAATTAACCTAAGAAAAGGGGCCTTTGATATTTCGCAAATGCAGGAATTTTAATAACGATTACACTTTATAACAAACTGCATTGATATTCATACCTGCGCCAACTGAAGCAAAAAGTATTATATCCCCTTTAGCTACTGAATGATTTTTATCCATTCCTTTTAGAACTAGATCGTATAAAGTAGGAACCGTAGCTACAGAACTATTTCCAAGATAATGAACGCTCATTGGCATAATGTCTGCAGGAGCTTCTGAATAGCCATAGAGTTTATACAAACCTTTAATAATTGCTTCGTCCATTTTTTCATTTGCCTGGTGAATGAATATCTTCTTTATGTCTGTAATATCCAATTTACTTTTATCTATACAATCTTTCATTGCTTCCGGAACGTGTTTCAATGCGTATTCATATACTTTTCTACCTTTCATTTTAATGTACCTGACAGTCTCATCACTACCCGGATAGTTTGAAGAATCCATATTGATATAAAAGGCTTCATCCAATGTATGGCTTGCGGCACTTGTGCCTAAGATGCCACTTTCATTTTTTGTTAATTGCTTATATTCAAGTATAGCTGCCCCAGCTCCATCACTAAAAATCATGCTATCCCGATCATATTTGTCAATTACTCGGCTAAGCGTTTCAGCACCAATTACCAATGCTTTGCTTGCTTCTCCTGCCCTGAACATTACATCCGCCTGAATTACTCCCTGCACCCAACCCGGACAGCCAAAAAGAATGTCATAGGGAATACATTTGGTATTCTTAATTTTCAAGCTTTGCTTTACTCTGCTACCTATAGAGGGGACCATATCGGTCTGTATTGTATCCTTTAGTACATTCCCAAAATTGTGTGCTACAATGATAAAGTCCAGTGTTTCTGGGTCTATTCCACTATCTTTTATAGCAATTTCTGCAGCAATTGTTGCGATGTCAGAAGTGTTGAGATTATCAGATACATATCGTCTTTCTGCAATGCCTGTTATTTTTTCAAACTTATCTACAATCAGTTGTGGATCAATATTTATTGGAGTATAATCTTCATTATAAAATGGTTGTGATAAGAATGAATTATTCGATTTTGTAATGTCGGGTATGTAACTTCCTGTGCCAGTTATAATTGATCTCATCATAAATAAAAAACTAATTTTAGAGTATGAAGGTATTAAAAGAATGGAAACCAAGCGCAATTATAAATGCAAATTGTCATCTATTCATTAACAATGACCCAAAGCATACCAAAGTATTAGAAATATAATGATGGTACTAAAGCATCCGCCTCCTAACTTTTTTGCTCCGTATCCTGCTAACAAACCTCTAAAAATATTATTCATATAATTTTATTTGGTGAGATGATTTCAAATCAATATTCAGTTAAACTATAAAGGTATTTGCAAAAAATTGATAAAACTTGATATTGATCATGAATTAATAAGAAACCCTACAATATTTTAGCTAAAAATGATTGCATGCAAAAACATAACCTGCAGGTCCTTCAAACTAAACATCAACAAACAAATGTAGTAGAAGGGTTGGATGAAATTGTGCAGTTCAAACAATTGCAAAAGCAATTTGGACAGCAATTTCCAATGATATTTTTGGATGCAGATGTAAAAAAGACCATCATTATCATTCCAAGCCTTACCCTCGACATGGAGATTTTACAGAAAGTAAGAGGCGCTCACTACTACGAAGAACGGTTGCTCTGTATGTTGATGCTTCTGAAAAGGCCTTACACAAATATTATTTATTTAACCAGTTTGCCTATTGACCCTGTTATACTTGATTACTATCTACATCTTTTACCTGGAATTACTGGTTACCATGCCCGACAAAGACTAACACAGTTGAGTTGCTATGATTCATCAAGAATTTCCCTTTCAGAAAAGATTTTAAAAAGACCTAGATTAATAGAAAAAATAAAGCAAAGTATTCCCAATGGAAATATGGTTTATTTATCCTGTTTTAATGTGACAGAACATGAAAGAAAATTAGCCGTTGAAATTGGTGCGCCTATTTATGGCTGCGATCCGGATTTGCTTGACTTTGGAACCAAAAGCAGGAGTAGAAAAGTGTTTAGGGAATGTGGTGTTTATTTACCTGAAGGATTTGAAGATTTACGAACCGAAGATGATATTGTCCATGCGCTTGCTACTTTAAAATTAGAAAAAAATAACCTGAAAAAAGCTGTTATAAAGATAAACGATGGCTTTTCCGGAGAAGGTAATGCAGTATTCTCTTTTGCAGGGGCCAATTTGGAAAACCTCACATTATGGGTCAAAAGTGAATTGCCCGATAGAATTCAGATGGTTGCAGATCATGTGAGTTATCATAATTTTATTAAGAAGTTTAATAATCTGGGTGGAATTGTTGAAGAATTTATTGAGGGTGAAATGAAAAGAACTCCTTCTGTTCAATGTCGGATAAATCCTGTTGGAGAAGTTGAAGTATTGTCAACACATGACCAAATTACTGGAGGAGAAAGCGGTCAGGTTTTTTTGGGGGCTACCTTTCCTGCTTTAAATGATTATGCAGTTGAAATTGGCAAATTAGGAAAGACCATTTCTGAAAAACTAAAAGAGTACGGAGTAATTGGTAGGTTAGGAGTCGATTTTATTTATGTATTTGTACAAAACACTTGGAAGTATTATGCCATTGAAATAAATTTAAGAAAAGGAGGAACTACGCATCCATATATGATGTTACAATTTTTGACGGAGGGTAAGTATGATGAAAAAACAGGCATTTATACATCCATAAAAAATGAACCTAAATATTATACTTGTTCAGACAATCTTCAAAGTGATTCATACAAAGGGCTTGGTCCAGATGATTTAATTGATATTGCTATGTGTAACGATTTGCTTTTTAATGCCAACTCTCAAGAGGGCGTGATGTTTCATCTCATAAGTACGTTGTCTCAATACGGAAAAATAGGGGTGGTTTGTATTGGAGGTTCTCCTGAAAAAGCTGAAATGTATTTTCATAAAACCAAAGCAGTTCTCGACCGGGAATGTTTGATGAATGTCTGATTGTTGATTTGTTGGAAGTTAAATAGTCGTTTTACTTAAAAGCTGTTTGTCCATTCAATTCAATTCACGTTGAGGTAAATCTATTATCAGTCAATAAATTATTATTCAATAGGAAGGTTAGGTTGTGTTGATGGCGTAAACATTTTCTAGATTCTGCTTTGATACAACGATTTAGGTTCATGGTGGAAAACAGTGGAATTCAGTTTTTTTAATTTATTTCAAGATCATAAAATGGGAACATTCTGATTAAGCAATGGCTCATTTTTTTATAGCATTTCTAAAAAAAAATGATCTTCTTTATTACAGGATTATTAATTCCACACAAAATGGCGAAGAACGAAAATTAAAGAAAACCTATAATTTATTTGTTTTTTTCAAGCATTATACTACCAGCAAGTTCCTATTTTTGCCAAATGAAATATTTTGGGTTGTTAGTTTGCTTGATTTTATTGATAGGCTGTGAAAAGGATATCAATATTCAGCCAGAAGTTCAAGCGCCTCTTCTTGTAGTGGATGGAATGATAGAGCTTAATCAACCGCCAATGATCATTTTGAGTAAATCATTAAACTACTTCAGCACTTTCAATACAGATCTTTTGCAAAACTCATTGATAAAAAATGCCAAAGTAACTTTAAACAATGGAATTAAAACAGTTTCGCTTAGGGAATACACTGTTTCGGTTGGAGGCGTTTTCAGCTTCAATTATTATACAACGGATAGTGCTAATCCAGCTTCCAAAATGGTTGGTCAGACGGGAAAAACCTATTTGCTAACTATAGATTATGATGGCAAGCAATATGAAGCAAAAACTGTTATTCCCGTTAGTAAAAAGTCGTTGGACAGCATTTGGTGGAAACCTGCTCCCAAAAACGAGGATACGATGAAGGTTGTCCTTATGGGTAGGTTTACGGATCCCGCAGGTTATGGAGATTACGTCCGCTATTTCACTAAAGTCAATAGCGGGCCTTATTTGCCAGGAATAAATTCTGTGTTTGATGATAATGTGATAGATGGAACAACTTACGATTTTCAAATTGATCAAGGGATCAACAGAAACGATGTTCCTGGACAAAAAGATTATGGTTATTTCCTAAGGGGAGATACTGCAACCGTTAAGTTTTGCAAAATAGACAAAGGTTCATTTGATTTCTGGAGAACACTTGAATTTAGTTACCAGAGTACAGGTAATCCGTTTTCAACTCCTACAAAAGTAATGAGCAATGTTTCCAATGGTGCACTGGGTGCATTTTGCGGATACAATGTTCAGCTTCGTACGCTAATTGTTCCTAAATAAAAGCTAATATAGCAACCTATAATTAACGTTTTTAACTAAGGAAGCTGCGTTTTAATGCCTTTGTAATCATACTTTTGCTATCAAATTTTAAAGTAAATACTCCAAAATAATGGATAATAATATTGAAAGAATAAATTGCCTCGTTATTGGTTCGGGACCAGCAGGATATACTGCAGCTATTTATGCAGCAAGAGCAAATATGAAACCTGTCCTTTACCAGGGTATTCAACCCGGTGGACAGCTCACGATAACAACAGAAGTAGAGAACTATCCTGGCTACCCTGATGGCATACAAGGTCCGGAAATGATGGTACACTTTGAAAAGCAAGCCGCCCGTATGGGTACCGATATACGATTTGGATTAGCTACCAAAGTTGATTTTAGCGAGCAACCATACAAAGTTTGGATTGACGAGGATAAAATGGTGCTTGCAGACTCCATTATTATTAGTACCGGTGCATCAGCTAAGTGGTTAGGATTAGAAAGTGAACAAAGGTTGAATGGCTATGGAGTAAGCGCCTGTGCAGTTTGTGATGGTTTCTTCTTCAAAGGAAAAGAAGTTGCTATAGTGGGTGCAGGTGATACCGCAGCTGAGGAAGCACTTTATTTATCTAAAATGTGCTCAAAAGTACACATGATTGTAAGGAAAGAACAAATGAGGGCATCTAAAATTATGCAGGATCGTTTACTAAGTAATCCAAACATTCAGATTTATTGGAATGCTATTACAGAAGAGGTGCTTGGTGACAAAAAGGTAAGTGGCGTACGCATCAAAAATGTAATATCTGGGGAATTGACGGATTTGGAAGTTAGTGCATTTTTTGTAGCTATTGGTCACCAACCCAATAGCGACATTTTTAAAGAATGGATTGATATGGATGATGCAGGATACATACTTACAACCCCCGGTACGACAAAAACTAATGTAGAAGGGGTTTTTGCCGCAGGAGATGTTCAGGATAAGAATTACAGACAAGCAGTGACTGCAGCAGGTACAGGTTGTATGG
Organism: Segetibacter sp.; assembly: GCA_031424295.1. GTDB lineage: Bacteria > Bacteroidota > Bacteroidia > Chitinophagales > Chitinophagaceae > Segetibacter. The sequence continues at coordinate 14,632 of JANPHE010000143.1, forward strand.
CAGCTTTAGATGCAGAAAGGTATTTAACCATAAAAGGTATTCATTAGTTATGGATGCCCAAATGGAAGTTAAGTTGGAGAATGTGAAGTTGCATGGCTTTCATGGCTTACAAAAAGGGGAGGATGTGTTGGGTGGTGAATTTGAGATTAACCTTTCTGCTTACTTTATTGCCAAAGAATTTCCAATCACATTGCTGGAAAATTCTGTTGATTACTCAGCTATATACGCTATTGTTAAACAGCGGATGTCTCAACCCACTCCATTACTTGAAACATTAGCGATGGACATCGTAAGTGAAGTATTTGAAAAATATCTGATTGTTGAAGAAGTGAAGATTTCTATATCTAAATTAAAGCCGCCTATACCTTCATTCCTGGGTAGCGTGGGAGTAGGTTATTCCGTTAAAAGACCCGCATGAAAATAGTTATTTTATCATTATTCCTGATTATTTCTACCTGTTCCATTGGTCAGGAGGTTGCCTTATTGCTGAAAGAAGCTTCCAATCTCGAAAAGGCACTAAAGGACAACGAAGCATTGGATAAATATAAAGAGGTTCTGACTGCCGATCCAACAAATTTAAAAGCATTAATTAAGAGCGGTGAAATAGCAAGCGGTATAGGAGGAAGATTATCAGACAAAAAGCAGAAAAATGAATGGTATAATGTCGCAAAAGATTACATTGAACGGGCATTGTTAGTAGATTCAAATAGTGCTGAAGCTAATTTTGTAAGAGCTTTGATAGCGAGTAAATATGGAGAAATTGAACCGGAAAATAAAAAGCTTGCAGGTTATCTCAAAGAAATGAACAAATACGCTGACCGAGCATTAGCGTTAAATGCTAACTACGGTAAAGCTAATTTTATAAAAGGAAAGTGGCATTATGATATGCTTTTGCTTCCATGGGCTAAGAAAGCTGCTTTAAAGGTTTTTTTTGGCGGAATGCCGGATGGAAATATTGACAGTGCCTACAAATATTTTGAGAAATGCAGGTTCCTTGAACCTTATTTCGTTGCTAATTTTTACTTTCTGGCAAAAGTGTATAAGTCTGATGATAAGCCTGCAAAAGCAATTGAAGTGCTCAATCAATTGGTAAAGTTGCCTTTAAGGACGTCTGACGACTCTGCTTTAAAAGCAGAAGGCAAAGTGATGTTGAGTGAGATGCAATAGCCATTCAGATGGCGATAAGACTATTTTTAATTATTATTGCATAGCAATTTATTTTTCATGTCCAACCAACATTTCACAATTTATAACACAACCGGCGATTTTTCACCCGCTACTACTGATCATCTTGTAATAGAGGTGGCGGCTAATCATTTTGCTGGCATGGTGGTAAACGAGAATAAACAATCTATAGAAGCTTTTGAATTATTCAATTTTGGTAAGGAAGTTGAAATTAGTTTAGAAGAAATATTGCAAGAAGTATTTTCAAAATCTGCTATCGTAAAATCGAATTATGCAGGTATTCATATTCATATCAATAATGAATATTGTGTTCCTGTACCTGTCAGACTTTTTGAAGAAGACCTCTCGGTAGATTATTTGAATGCATTTGTTGGCGAAGATTATAACAGCGATGGTCTTACTGAATACTTAACTGTAATGCCGGGTATTGTCAACGTTTTTAGAATAAGTAAGACCAATCGTCAATTGTTAGACCAAAAGTTTCATGGAGCATCGTATCATCATAGCAATACAACTCTGATTAAGCAAATGATGAGCAGTACATCTGATACTAATATTGATGTGATTGCCATTCAATTTTATAACACATTTTTCAAGGCTTGTGTTATGAAAGAAGGAGAATTTAACCTTATTCAGTTTTTTGAATATGAAACGCCAGAGGATGTGTTATACCACTTGCTAAACATTCAGCAAAGGTTGGAATTGCAATCCTCAATTGTCTTACAAGTGAGTGGACTTATTAATACTGAATTTCAAATTTATCAGGGAATTACAAAATTCTTTAAAAATATCGTTTTTGATGACTTCGTATCAGCATCTATTCCTAGTGGCAACGCCAATACGCCTGCTTTTTATTTTTCTCCCTTCCTAAATCTTGCAGTATGAGAATTATTTCAGGATCGTTTGGTGGGAGGAGAATTCATCCTCCTCCTAACATGCCCCATACAAGGCCAACAACTGATATAGCAAAAGAGGGTTTGTTCAATATACTTCAGCATCGAATATCGTTGGATGGAATAAAAACACTGGACCTTTTTGGAGGCACCGGTTGTATAAGTTATGAGTTGGCATCAAGAGGAGCAAGCGATCTGTTGATTGTAGAGAAAGATGCAATGATGCATGACTTTATTAAGAAGAATATGGAAATGCTGAAAGTATCCAATTGTAAAGTACTTAGGATGGATGTTTTCAGTTATTTATCAACTTGCAATGAGCAGTTCGATTTTATTTTTGCCGGACCACCTTATTCATTAGGGACGATTGATGAGCTTCCTAAAATAATTGTTGCCAAAAAATTAATCAGTCCCAAAGGTTTTTTTGTGCTTGAGCATACGCCTAGAAATGCTTATGAAAAATTTCCTGGATACAGCTTTCATAGAAATTATGGGAGTACAATATTTTCTTTCTTTGAAAATGAAGACGAGAAATTAGAAAATACTAAAGTGGAGTAGTGATAGTCAGAATAATTTTTTCTAAAAACGATCAAAAATGGCATGTTCTGAAAATAAATACATGACCAAACAGGAAATCAGAAAGACATATAAACAGAAGCGATTGGCACTTTCTGAAAAGGAAAGAATGAAATTGGATGATCTGATCTTGATACAGTTTCAGCAGATTCCTTTACCTCTTGAATTTAACTTGCTTCTAAATTATTTTCCTATTGAAAAATTTTTTGAAATCAACACGCATTTGTTTGCCGGCTATCTTGAAAACTTTATTCCAACATTGCGAATGGCATATCCGGTTGTGGAATTTTTGTCAAGTGAAATGAATGCGTTTATTGTAAATGAGGAAACTGCATTTGTCGACAATGAATATGGAATACCCGAGCCATTAAATGGAGAAGCGGTACCTCCAAAATATATTGACATCGTCTTTGTTCCACTGCTTGCATTTGATCAACAAGGCTTTAGGGTAGGTTATGGCAAAGGGTTTTATGATCGTTTTTTGACAAGATGCAAGAAAAATGTTGTTACTATTGGGTTTTCTTATTTCGATCCTTTAGATAACATTGATGACAAGAATCAATTTGATGTACCTTTAAAGTTCTGTATTACGCCTTATCAATTGTATGAATTTTAATTTTTACCTATTAAAGTCCTTTAGAATACTTCTTTTCCCTTTTTCATTGATATATGGATTGATTGTCATTGTCAGAAATTATTTGTACGATAAAAATATTATCAAGTCCGTTTCGTTCAACCTACCTGTTATTGCTGTAGGTAACCTGATTGTTGGAGGCACAGGTAAATCGCCAATGGTGGAATATCTGATCAGGTTATTAAAAGAAAAGTACAATGTAGCAACCATCAGTAGGGGATATAAGCGAAAAACGAAGGGCTATGCATTGGCACATTTTGAAACAACAGCTTTGGAAATTGGAGATGAACCAATGCAGTTTCATGATAAATTCCCTGATGTGGCAGTAGCGGTGGGAGAGGCCCGTATAGAAGCTATTCCTCAACTTTTGCAAGACCGCCCAGATACCCAAGTCATTTTACTCGATGATGCATTTCAGCACAGAACAATCACCCCTGGTTTTAATATCCTGCTTACTGAATGTAACAACCTTTTTACTCGAGATTTCTTTTTGCCAACAGGAGACCTTCGTGATCAAAGGTCTTCCTATAAGAGGGCTGACGTTATTGTTGTTACAAAATGCGATGCCTATATGACCTTGGATGAAAAGGATACAGTAATGAATGAAATCAGACCATTACCGCATCAACAGTTGTTTTTTACAGCCATCTTATACAATGAGCCTTATCACATTTTGACTAAGGAAAAAAGAAACATCACAGTATTTGATGAAGTACTTTTGGTAACGGGCATCGCAAATACCCAACCATTGAAAAGTTATATTGTAAATCAGGCAAAAACTTATGAAGAACTTGCCTACTCGAATCATCATATTTTTACAATAGACGATCTTAAGGATATCCGAAAGCGGTTCAACGAAATGGCAGCAGATAATAAAATGATTGTAACCACGGAGAAAGATGCTGTTAGGTTGATCAAATTTCAAACGGAATTGTTGGACATTCCAGTTTATGTTTTGCCTGTTCAACATAGGTTTCTATTTGGAGATGGGATGAATTTTGAGGGTTTAATAACTAATTTTATAGATAAATTTTCAGCAATAAAGAGCTAACTATGAGCAAGAAACACAAATCGCCACAAAGTAAAAAGCAAAGCGAAGAAACAAGAAAAGGGAAGCTGGAAGTAACAAGAAGCGGAATAGGTTATGTAGTAGTTAGTGGCGATGCCGGCGATGTTTTGGTAAGGCCAAACGATTTTAATACTGCATTAAATGGGGATACGGTTAGAGTAAGAGTGACGAAAGAAAACGAGCGAACCGGGAAAATGGAAGGAAAAATAACGGAAGTGGTTTCCCGTAAGCAAACAGATTTTATTGGCCATTTACAAGTGAGTTCAAACTTCGCTTTTTTTATTCCAGATACAGACAAACCAATGCCTGATATTTATATTCCATTTGATAAGCTAAATGGAGCAGAAAATAAAGACAGGGTAATAGCAAAGTTAACGAAATGGGAATCTGCCAATAAGAAACCTGAAGGTGAAGTTGTGCAAGTGATTTTGGCTGAGCATGAAAGTGATATAGCCATGAAAGAAATATTAGCTGAAAATGGTTTCCCTCTAGTCTTTGATGATGAGGTGATGGAAGAAGCTTTGCGCTTACCTGATATTATTTCTGAAGCCGAAATAAACAAACGGCGGGACATGAGGAATGTGCTCACTTTTACCATCGATCCGGTGGATGCAAGGGATTTTGATGATGCAATTTCATTCAGAAAAGTGAAGCAGGACTTGTATGAGATTGGTGTACACATAGCGGACGTTAGTCATTATGTTTTACCGGATTCTATATTGGATGAAGATGCGTACCAAAGAGCAACATCAGTATATCTGCCTGATAGGGTAAATCCGATGTTACCAGAGCGCATTTCAAATGAACTATGCTCACTACGGCCAAACGAAGACAAGCTTACTTTTTCTGCTATATTTCAAATCAACAGCAAGGGGCAACTTAAGGATTTCTGGCTCGGAAAAACAGTCATTCTCAGCGATCGAAGGTTTACTTATGAGGATGTACAAGAGATAATAGAAGGCGCTGATGGAGACCATAGAGAAGAATTATTGCTACTTAATGAGCTCGCTCAAGGATTTAGGGCTGAACGATTTAAAAAAGGAGCCATTAATTTCTCATCTACTGAAGTACGATTTAAGCTAGATGAAAAAGGTAAGCCAATTGGAATTGTGGTCAAAGAAAGTAAGCAAGCTCACCAATTGATTGAAGAATTTATGCTGCTTGCAAACAAGACAGTGGCAGAATACGTGTCCAAAGTAAAGGTGAATAAAAAAGAATTGCCATTTCCTTATCGAATACACGATGTTCCCGATGAAAAGAAACTGACTCCATTTATGACATTTGCTGCCAAATATGGGCATAAATTCGATACTTCTACTCCTGAGAAAATAGCCGCTAGTTTCAATTTAATGTTGCAGGATGTGAAAGGAATGCCTGAACAACATGTGCTGGAACAATTGGGTATTCGTACAATGGCTAAAGCCGTTTATTCTATTGAAAATATAGGGCACTATGGGCTGTCTTTTGAATTTTATTGCCATTTCACATCGCCTATTCGCCGCTATCCTGATGTGATGGTACACAGGGTTTTGGAGGCTTGCTTAGCAGGCACCCCGGCCATTGATAAAAAAATGGAAGACAAATGCCGGCACTGTAGCGAAATGGAAAGAAGTGCTATGGACAGCGAACGTGCGGGAAATAAGTATAAACAGGTTGAATTCCTGAAAGATCATATTGGAGAAATATTCCCTGGTGTAATTAGTGGGGTAGCCGCATTTGGTTTTTGGGTAGAAACAGTTGAGCATAAATGCGAGGGATTGGTCCCAATCACTAGCTTAATAGATTATGACGATTTTAGGCATATTGAATCAGATTATAGTTTGGTCGGCCGCAGAAGTGGTCGCAAGTTTAGAATGGGAGATAAAATACATATTAAAGTGATAGCAGCCAATCTTGCCAAACGTCAACTTGACTACGAGTGGATATTAAAACCGGAGGACGATGTTGAGCAGGACATTCCTGGTGTGGATGAGATATTGCATAAAGCAGCGCATCATACAAAAGGCAAGTTAAAGAAAGGGAATAAGAATAAATATTAATAGGATGCAACCTTAATGGAATTATTTTAATCCTTTATTGAGCAGCGGGATTCTTTTTGTTTTCAAAATCCAGCGGCGTGGCTATAAACCAATATTCTATGCCTGATTTATCACTAAATTATAAGTATAATTTTTTAAAATATTTTCTTACTCTTTCACTTGTATTAGTTTCTAATTTGTCATTTGGACAAAAAAAATCAACTATTCATGGTATAGTTAAATTTGCCGACACGGTATTTGCTGGTGCTAAAATAGTTTTAGATTCTTCTTCCTCAGCTATTTCTGATAATAATGGGGTGTTCATTTTCTCGCAAGTTCCTTTTGGGAAATCTGTTCTTGAAGTTTACAAAGATGGGCTTCGCCGGTATAGAAAAACCTTAACAATCAATAGTTCAACAATAGAGATTCAAATTGTAATTGCAAATGGTTCTAATGAAGAATTGGAAGAAGTGATCATGAAAAAAAAATTGCACTTAAACGGCTTGGGTAGAATGGAAGCGATAAGAGGAACAGCCATTTTTGAAGGAAAGAAAAACGATGTATTGGTCATGAAGAATATTGATGCAAATATGGCGACCAATAATGCCAGGCAGGTTTTTGCAAAAGTAGCAGGAACCAATGTTTGGGAAAATGATGGTTCTGGTATCCAATTAAATGTTTCTTCTAGAGGACTTAGTCCAAATAGGTCGTGGGAGTACAACATGAGGCAAAATGAATATGATATAGCTGCAGATATTTTAGGCTATCCTGATATGTATTATTCACCACCAATGGATGCTATTTCTCACATAGAAGTGGTTCGTGGTTCTGCATCTTTACAATATGGAACTCAAATGGGGGGGCTATTAAATTTCGTATTAAAGCAGGGGAGTACTACCAAACCCATTGAAATAGAAATGAAGCAATCTGTTGGCTCCTATGGATTGTTCAACTCCTATAACAGCATTGGAGGCTCTAAAGGAAAATGGAATTACTTTGGATATTATCACCACCGCACTGCAAATGGCTGGAGAGAGAATTCTGATTATAATTGGAATACAGGATATGCAGTAATAGGTTATGATGTTAATAGCAGATTAAAGATAAAAGCAGAGTACACAAGAATGGAATTTCTATTGCACCTTTCTGCAGGACTTACTGACTCTCTATACAAAATTGATGCTCGTAAATCTTTTAGGGAACGAAATTATTTTCATGTGAATTGGAACATTCCTTCAGTAAGGGTTGAGTATAAAATTGGAAACACTTCTTCATTTAGCATTACAAGTTATATGCTACTGTCTTCACGAAGCAGCGTTGAAAATACAAAGCCCGTAAACAATTTGGCCGATACAGGTTACAGAGATATTCGAAATGATCATTACCGTAATTTTGGAACAGAAATGCGATACTTAAATGAATACAAACTGTCGGCGGATATATCTGGTATCTTGACCGGAGGAGTCAGGTATTATAACGGTAGAACATTAAGAGGTCAAGGATTAGGAACAGCAGGAAACGATGCAAATTTCAAATTTATTAATCCCAATAATTTAGAATACAGCGATTATAGTTTTAGGAATAGAAATGTTGCATTCTTTGTTGAAAACGCATTTAGAATTGGTAAGCTATCTATTGTACCGGGTATTCGTTATGAGTTTATTAAATTTCTTGCAGACGGCTATTTTAATTCAAATACTGTAGGGCGAGTAGTGGAAAATGGAATTTCAAGTACTAGGAGATTCCCACTTATGGGTGTAGGGTTTGAATACAAAGTAAACAAGGATATAAACGTTTATGCAAACTATACACAGGGCTATAGATCTGCTAATTTTAATGACATCAGAATAACTTCTCCTAATATTGAAATAGATCCCAACCTCAAAGATTCCAAGGGGCACAATGTAGATCTTGGCATTCGTGGAAATTACAAGTCTTGTTTTACATTTGATGTCAATGCATTTTATCTTAAGTATAACGATCGAATAGGATTGGTAACCAGGACAAGGCCTGATAATTCTACTTATCTCATCAGTACCAACATTGCTAATAGCAGGAATATGGGTATTGAGTCATTTGGTGAAGTAAATATTATTCGGGCATTGCAAGGAAATAAAAGGAAGAATTTGTCTTTATTTGTTAGCTATTCTTATATAGATGCACGTTATATAAGTTCTGAAAAAGATTTACTCACAGGAAAAAAAGTAGAAAGTGCACCCAATCATATTCTGCGTGGCGGTTTGACCTATAAAGTATCCCGCTTTTCTTCTACGGTCAACTATTCTTATATAAGCGATCAATTTTCTGATGCAAATAATACAGCTTTTACGGCTACAGGAAGTAATGGTTTGGTTCCGGCTTATCAAATATTGGACTGGTCATCTAAAGTAACAATTAGTTCCTTTCGTGTTGGGTTTACACTAAATAATCTTGCAAATAATAAATATTTTACACGAAGGGCAACCAGCTATCCTGGGCCAGGTATTATACCTGCTGAGCCCACTACTTTTTTAGTTTCTTTTGAAGTTAAGATGTAGGATATTTTTACTGCTTATTTAAATGCTCTATTTACGCTGATGAATTAATTTAAACTTTATTGTAAGTTGAGTTGCTTTAATTTGATGATGGTGTTTATTCCATTCAATAGACCTTATCTCGAAATATTGAATTGAAAATTTATCATTGTAAATATTTAGTAGTAATATTAAAATGCCCAGGTACAATGTGCGTTTCTAACTTAATCCAATTTTGAATTGATTATTTTACATTTGCTTAGCAATTATTGACTTCCCATTTATGAATTTTGTTTACAATTGATTTCGGTCGATAAAATCTATTAATTATAAAAATGAAACAACTTTTCTTATTCTTTATTTTGCTGCCCATTTCATTTCTTATTCGAAGTCAGGAAAATTATCAAAGACTTTCCAAAAATGTCTGCAATTGCTTAAGTGAATATGAATCATTATACGACGATTCTAGCCTTATCAATCATTGCTTTCAACTTGCTATTAAGCAAACAGAAGGGATGCCAAAATCGAAAGGTCAATTAGAAAAAATAATTACAAAGGCTGATTACAACCTTCAGAAGAATTGCGATAAATATTTGACTATTCGAACAAGAATGAATCCCTCAAAGGGCGATTGGAAAAGATTGGATTCTAATTTGAACACTCATTTAGATAGTTTACAATGCATAGAATTTACAAACCATAAGGCATTGTATTATTTGGAGCATTCTGGTGATACGACAGGATTGGTTATAAAAAATGGATTGTGGTTGGATCAGTTTAAGGATGGCACTTATTCAAAATGTAAATTCATTTGGAAGAGCGCTTGCGATTTTGAATTGGAATTCATCAAGTCAAACAATTCTACAAGAAAGAATAGTGGTGTTGGGGAGATGTTTTATTATCGAATTATTAATAAGGAAGTCAATTATTATTTACTTACATATCATTATGGTAATGTAAAAGGCACTTTTAAGGTATATTTTTTAGATTAGTGAATTGATTCATTGTTTTTACGATGATTTTTTTGTCCCATTATTTTGAATTTTAAATCAATAAAAATAATTGGTCAAAACAAATTAACTTTAGTTTCTAAAAATCAAAACCAAAAACATGATCGTTAAATCTTTATTGGGTGAGTTTGAATACGAAGTAGAAAACACCCGGAAATTGTTAAATGCTATACCAGATAGTGCTTTGGATTATAAGCCTGCAGACATCTGCTGGACTACCGGGCAATTAGCCTCGCACATTGCTGAAGTTTATAACTGGTACGAGCTTACCTTTCATCAGGATGTATTGGATATGGCTTCCTATAAATATGATAAGGGCGACATTTCTAAAGCCTCTAACATTGTAGCGAAATTTGAAGAAAATGTATTAGCCGCCCGTTCAGCTTTAGAAAGGGCTACTGATGAGACCATGTTTACAGAATGGAAAATGGTAATGGGCGGAACGGATCCAATTTTCCCTCCAATGCCAAGAATTCAGGTTGCCAGGGGATTTTTGTTTAATCACCTTTACCATCATAGAGGAGAATTGGTAGTCTATTTGCGTGCTACAGGCAACAAAGTACCAGGCTTATATGGCCCTGTTGCGGAAGATAAAATGTAGTATTTTTTGAATAGTTTTTAAGGGACCATAATTCTGGTCCCTTTTTTATTTTCGATAAAAGTAAGAATCTATAAGGTAGGATTTAAAATGAAATGCACAATTTTTACAGTTTGGTATTCATGTTTGCTTTAAAAACCCATTTCTTAATGATGTAACTGGTAAATTGGTTATTACTCAACTATTTGATCAATTAACATTCTAATACCCGAACTTTCTAATTCAAATTTTGTTATTCAATTTAAATTAATACAAAATGGAACGAGATATAATTATTGAACAGTATAATGACTTCATTCTTACAAATGGAAAGAAACCTAACAATGTCTACAGCTTTAGCAAACAAATAGGAATTGAAGAGGCTACTTTTTATAAATATTTCGGGTCTTTTGAAGCAATAGAAAAGACTATTTTCACCGACTTGTTTAATAAAACAATAGAAGCTTTGAATAATAACCAAGACTATCTTGGGTACGACGCAAAAACAAAACTAATCAGCTTTTATTTTACTTTTTTTGAAAATCTAACTTCCAATCGGAGCATTGTTTTTCAAATACTTAAAGATTCTAAATGGCCTTCAAATAGTATTAAAAAATTAGAAGATCTCAGGGATTGTTTCAAATCGTATATAAAAAGCTTAGACATAGAAAGTATCCAAATACCTCAAGTAAAATTGGAGGACATTAAAAATAAAACCATTACCGAATTAGCTTGGGGGCAAATGTTGGTGACTATTAAATTTTGGATGGAGGATGAATCGCCTTCTTTTGAAAAAACGGATATATTCATCGAAAAATCGCTTCAGGCAAGCTTTGACATAGTTAGCCTCACACCTTTCAAAAATATATTAGACTTAGGCAAGTTTTTATTCAAAGAAAAAATGGGAGCTAAATAAATGAAAACAACAGATAGTATTCCTACCTCAAAAATTCAACGAGCATCAAAATTACTTCAAACAGGGGCAAAGGTTGGGGTTAATTACCTGAAGTATTATGTTGATAAAGTAGTGACAACAGAAGAGCAGGCGAAAAGTACTTTGAACACTTCAAATGCAGCAGACATTTATGATGGATTAAAGCAACTGAAAGGGAGTGCCTTAAAGGTAGCTCAGATGCTTAGCATGGATAAGAATTTATTGCCAAGGGCTTATGTTGAGAAATTCTCATTGTCTCAGTTTTCAGTTCCTCCTTTGTCGGCACCTTTAATCACTCGTACTTTTAATAAATCATTTGGCAAATCACCACACGATATTTTTGAAACATTTGATGCAAACTCAGTGAATGCAGCAAGTATTGGTCAAGTTCACAAAGCTACTGCCGAAGGCAAAAAATTAGCCGTAAAAATTCAATATCCCGGTGTAGCTGCAAGTATTTCTTCTGATTTAGCAATGGTAAAGCCAATTGCTATTAAGATGTTTAACATTAGAGGTAAGGATTCTGATAAATATTTCAAAGAAGTAGAGAGCAAATTGCTGGAAGAAACTGACTATATAAACGAGGTAAAACAAAGCAAGGAGATAGGGAATGCTTGTAAACATTTACCCCATCTTGTTTTTCCTGACTACTATGAAAAGTGGTCTTCAGATCGCATCATTACGATGGATTGGATGAGCGGAAAGCACTTGTCTGAATTTACAGCTGTCAATACAGATACTCAACTGGCCAATACCATTGGGCAAGCGCTTTGGGATTTCTATATGTTCCAAATTCATAAGTTGAAAAAAGTACATGCAGATCCTCATCCTGGAAATTTTTTAGTTTCTCCACAGGGAAATTTAATAGTTATAGACTTTGGATGCTTAAAAGAATTGCCTGATGAATTTTACATTCCTTATTTTGAACTGGCGATGCCTCAAAACCTGGCTGATAAAGATGTTTTTGTTGCTAAATTATATGAATTAGAAATTTTGCGTGATGACGATAGTAAGGAAGAACTTGAATTTTTTACCAAGTCATTTCATGAATTATTAAGTTTGTTCACGCTCCCATTTCAGAGCGAAGTATTTGATTTTTCAGATGATAGTTTCTTCAAGAAAATCGCAGATCTGGCTGAGCAATATTCAAAAAGTACAGAAATGAAAAGCATGAACGGCAATAGAGGTTCTAAGCATTTTATATATGTCAATAGAACTTTTTTTGGGTTGTATAATCTGATGTATGATCTCAAATCTACCAAAGTGGTCATTAATAATTATCTCCAGTTTTAGAAACAGTCTGTTGATTGTTTAGAACTAAAAATCAAAAAAAGCATTCTTATTATGCGTAATATTGTTATTGTAGGAGCAGGCAAAGGTATTGGGCTAGCTACGGCTTCATTGCTTCATCAACAGGATCATTTATATACAATTTCAAGAACACCGACTTTAGAACTTGATAGTCTTAATACTCAATATCACCAATTAGATGTTTCAAGAGATTCGTTAGATCAATTGTCTGATCTTCCGGAAGTTATTCATGGGTTGGTGTATTGTCCCGGGTCAATCAACCTAAAACCCTTTAACAGGTTGACTGTTGATGATTTCAATAAAGATTTTCAGCAGAATGTAACGGGAGCTGTTTTGTTGATACAAAAGTTATTGCCAAACTTGAAGAAAGCCAATGGGGCTAGCATTGTTTTGTTCAGCACAGTCGCAGCCAAGTTAGGAATGCCTTTTCATGCTTCCATTGCTGCTTCAAAAGCTGCAGTAGAGGGATTGGCTAAAAGTTTGGCTGCAGAGTTTGCAGCATTTAAAATTAGAGTAAATGTTATTGCCCCCTCACTTACAGATACATCATTGGCTGGAGCTTTACTAAACTCCGATGAAAAGAAAGAAGCAGCTGGCAAAAGACATCCTTTGCAACGGGTAGGTACTGCTGACGAAATGGGTAGAATGGTTGCTTTTCTATTAAGCGAAAATAGTAGTTGGATTACAGGACAAATAATAGGTGTAGACGGTGGTTTGGGAAGCTTAAAAGTTTAATGACAATCATTTGTCAGCAGGGTTAATTATGGCTTAAAATATATTGCGGCAATACCGCCACAAATGGCTTTGATGAGCATTAAGCCGTCAATGATAATAAGATAATAAAAAATTGACCGCCGCTTTTGTAGAGACCAAGCTACGACCATGAGTAGTATAAATGGAATAGAATTGATGATTATTTTTTCTATCCTGAAGTTGTGATTAATACCCCAAGCTAGAAATGAACCATATCCAATTAGGGATAAGGGTAAGATGATTGTAAAGATTGTCTTCCTTAATCCTGATTTTACTATAAATGTTTTCAATTGCATGTTTGAATCTGATGCATAATCTTTTATGTCGAACAGGATACTTAATACACTGATGAACATAAAATTTTTGATAAATAATAGTATGCTTAATTGAGAAATTACGTATGATTGGTTGTTGATAATACAATAGTAAATCGTAGGATATACAGTAACCATCCCGGCCCAACAAAATCCTATTGCAAAAGGTTTTAACCACCCAATGGTTCTTAATTTAAACCTTCGAACCAATCGATGATTAAATCCATAATACATTCCGGCAATAACTGGAAACGAAAGCATTAGCAGCCAGGTAAATACAGTAAGTTGTATCAGTTGTTGCCTGTGCTTTATTGTAAAATCAAAAATCAAAATCAATAAAAATGCTAATAAAAGTAATTGCAAATTTTTTAGCGATTTTTCATGCTCTTCATACCAATCAGATCTTGTGTTTTGAATATAAGTTGGGGGCTTTTTAGCTAAGTAGGGCTTGCTCAACAACTC
>JANPHE010000144.1:0-3948 GCA_031424295.1 Segetibacter sp.
GGAAGAAATGGAAGCTCCGACTCATTCAATCACCGCAACCCGGTAGCATCATGGCAATGATTGGCGATGATAGCTTAAATAATGATAAATGTTGGGGTATTGAAGATAAGCATGAGTTTTTCCCTTCTGGTGTTTACAAAACCCCGTTGTATAACCTACTACAATATCATCCACTTAAGGGGTTAGAGTTTGTTGTTCAGTTCATTAACTATTCGGTAGATTTTTATGCGCAGGCAAAATGCCAATATAAACATCAACTAAAAGAACTTGAATTTGAATTGTCTTGTGGGACAAAAAGAAAATTATGGGGGGCGGGAGAATTATGGGTGGCATATCGAGGAATAAGTGTTACACATTATCTTTTGGAATCACTACTAATGAGTTTTGAGAAATTCCTTTTAGAAACAGCATCTAGAAAAACAGAAACAAGCAGAGCGAACCTCAAGTTTATTTTTGAGTACGTTTATAATAATACGAATAATGTGGCTCTTCTTGGTGTGCTAGCGAGTGTTGCTATTGCTTACCCTAAAGAAGTAGATGATGCCATGTTGCCATTGCTGAAAGTAAGAGAGTTTTATGAATGGGATTTAGGCAGGGCGCTACAAGAACATTCTGCACTAGCTCCTAAGGATCAGTCAATATCTTTTGCACAAGAAGAGCGATGGAAATCTAACCAATTACTTCATCGAAAGAAATTCATGCGGGGGCTTAGTGATTTTATTTTAGATTATCAGTTTAACATCAGGAAACTCAATAAAGAAATACACCAGTTATTTGATCTCCTAAAAAAAGATATTCGTGAAGAAGATATTGTTTGGAAAAAGACAATTACGGAAATAGATATCAGAAATCATAAAGTTGGTGAATACGATGAAAAACTAGGAGGTTTTCCTATAGCGCCGGAATATGATAAGGATGTTCAGGAATTTATGGAGTCCGGCAAAGAGGAGTTTGAATCTGATAATAAAGCAATGAATTATTCAAGTCAACTGCAAAAAGCATTTGAAGGAAAGGAGCCCTTAGATTATCAAAGCTGGCAAGTTTGCCAGAAAGAATATGAGAGCAATGAAAGCCTTAATATCCTTTTCGACCGTCCGGTTACGCTAGCTGTTATAGGATTAAGAGATATTTCAAGGCAATTGAGTGAGGAAGAAAAAATGTGGTGCATAAATACAATTTTAGAAACTGCAGCGATTATCATTCAGGATACAACCAGCCGGAATTTCGGTTTGAACATAAACTACGTTCTCATGGAAAAGGAATTGGCTTTATCCTCTTTTCATCTGCCGCTTAATTTTCTGAAATCAGAAGAAGACCGCCTGGAAGTACTACTTATTATGGTGCACATGGTTATTGCGCCATTTTCAGAACATGAGATAGATAAAATAACTAAATACCACAGAGAAGTCTTTACCGGCCATCACCCTAAGGAAGCAAAATCGATATGGTTTTCACTCGTACAATATGCAGCGTACCGCAAAGCAAATCCGTATTTCTATGATGATCATGATAATAACAGGCCTCAATTGGCAAAAGAAAAAGAACACCAGTACATTGAAGAGCAAATAAAAAGCGGGAATACGGCTTTGGATCTTTCAACGGTTACACTTGATAGATACTCCGGACATTTATTGACACGGGCATTATTGCTGATCCCTTGTGCTACTGACAATGCACAGCTTAAAGAGTTTATTCGGCATTTCATTTTACTACTGGTAGAAGATCTGAAACTTGAAGAAAATTACTCCTATAGAAGTAGAAAAGAAGGTAAACAAATAGGATTTCAGGAGGTTTTAGAAATCAAATTCTATTTAGCAGAATTGTTGATAGTTTCAGACCCTTCGTTTTCAAAACCAATTTTAGATATAATCTTAGATGAATGTTATAAAAGTATAGCTGATACTACCACTTACAGGCAACATGATAACCTTTTAGAATTTTCAGTAGATGTCTTACAATTCACCGTAGCCAAGCTTGACGAAATAGTTGCTAATAATCCAGACAATACTATTAAGAATGCTGTAATTAAATATTTTTGGGAGGTTTGGGAATACTTAGCTGAAAAAATTAAGAAAAGCGGGGCTGGCTATTTTGTCCAACAATTGCTGCTTGACACTGGTTGGAAGGAACAAGCAACAGATTGGCAGCCACTACATGGCAAGAAAGAAATTTATCGGCAAATGATAAATGATTTTGGTGCTTCTAATGTGCAGTCTATTTTAAATGTTTTTTCAACAATAGGTGAAAAAACATTTTTACCAGAAGGGCTTAGTTGGCTTGTAGAGCTTCTTAAAAAGGAACCATTAGAATTAACCGCACTCTTGTCGATAGCTGCCGAAAGATTTGTGAAAAGGTTATTCTATAGCCATGTATCTGCAATAAAAAGAAGTAAAAAATTAATAGACGAATTCGTTTGGCTTTTAGATAATATGGTTGAATTGGGTTCCTCCGAAGCTTATTTGTTTAGAGAAAATGTTATAACCTATAAGACTGTCAGTGTATAAAATATTAGACAGTAACTTTGACTTTCGAAACGAAAGGCTGTGAGGTAATAACTAAGCATTCGTCTTAATCAACGGGCAAAGTATGAATGCGGTCTTCTACAAAACCGGCAAATTTTCAGCGAGACTGCTATTATGGAGTTATTGGGTCAAATTGTGAGGGTGGATAGCAGACGGAGTGCCTGTTTTTTATGTACTGCCTTTTCTTATAGCAGGTTTTGGCAGTAAAAGAACTTGTTTGTATGTGGATAGCGCATATGTGCCCCTACCCATCCCGCTATGGCTACGGGACAGGAGCAGTTTGTTTTTTAATAAATATTTTTTGGGTGGTCCTCTGCTGCCAAATACTTCCAATGTTTTCAGTGTGCCGCTTTTGAAACAGGGACATTTACGCAACAGGGTTTTGATGGGTGTATTATTGGTAATTGTCACCTTTAGCTGTTGTTTCAATGCCTTTATCTTACCTCGGTTCCAACTGCTGCTGTGTATACCCTAGTGCCGGATGCGCACATAACGTGGGGGTAGTATGGTTGTGCAAACCGGCGGACAAACTCATCGTTGCTTAAGTTATTCTGCTTTGCTATACCTGCCGTGCGATAGTCTTTGTAGCTAAAGGTTACCTATCTGGATTTGCTTCCTTAATGCGATGGTTGCGGATGGCTATTTTATGGGTGTATCTACCTAGGTATTCGATTATTTGCTTGGGTCCGCCAAAGGGACGTTTGGCATACATCACCTATTGTTAATCAAACAAGCTGTCCAGAAGTGCTTTGTCGTCTATCCCCTGGCCTCTTAGCTGCTGAACTTTCTTTGCACTGAACACTTTACTAAGTGCTCTTACTGAAAACAAAAACTTATAGCTTCACAACTGTTTCTTCCATTGGCCATTAGCATCCACACCCCCGCCCAGCACTATGCAGTGCATTTGAGGATATACGCTCATGTTCTGTCCCTATGTATGTAACACTGATATCATCCCCATTTGTACTTTTGCTGTACTGCCAAATTGTTTTAGCGGAGCCCCGGCCGATGTAAACAATGCATCTTAAACCACTTTAGGCTGATGAAATGTCACCGGTTAAGTTCTTGTGCCAGGGTAAATACTACATGATAGTTAGTGTATGTCAACAGACCCCCCAAACAAACAATTCTTGAGCCCTTTATGGATGATAGTTATTGGTGCTTTTTAGAAATACATAGTATTCCAATGATGTTTTTTAAAGTGGATATTATGTAGCCTAATAAATTTTATTCTACGTATAAATTATTAATCTTAGAGATAAAATTAGTACAGGGAATTTATACATAAATCCCAGAACTAATTTCAGATGATTTTTTGAAAAATAACGAAGGTTTTAATGATTTTGATGAAGTTCCTTTTTACAAAACAGCTGGTGGTAATTCATCAGTAAAAGGAATGTTTTGGAATAATACTATTTATTTATTT
>JANPHE010000145.1:0-12896 GCA_031424295.1 Segetibacter sp.
CCATGAGGTTAGAAATCCATTAAATAATATACTTCTTTCAGCAGATCAACTTATTTCAGAAAATAAGGACGCCGATTCGTTATTGTACCTTGAAATAGTTCAACGAAATTGTAAACGGATTGGTGACTTGATTTCAGAACTATTAAATTCTTCCAATTTATCTACTCAAGTAGAACTAAGCAGGTGCTCAATACAGGAAGTAATAGATGCTACCATCATTAATGCAATTGATAGAATTGCACTTAAGAAAATTGAACTTAAAGTTTCCTATCCTGATTTTGAGTGTTATACTTTACTAGATGAAAAAAAAATCAAACTCTTATTTCTTAACATCATAATAAATGCCATTGAGGCAATGAAAGAGGGTGAAGGTAAATTGGAAATTAATTTAAAGAGCTCAACTGTAGAATATGTGCTAGAGATAAAGGATAATGGTGAGGGTATTAGCAAAGAAAATATTCCTAATTTATTTGAACCAGATTTCTCTTTAAAACGAAGTGGCTTGGGATTGGGGCTATCAACTGCGCTTGCAATTATTCAATCTCACAATGGTCATATAGAAGTTACGTCAGCATTGGGTAAAGGAACTTCATTTTTTATTAGCTTTTTAAAAGCTTAATAATGTTTATGTCAACTACTTATTTTTCCCGTGGATAAAAGCGAAATTTTTATTTTGCTATAACAATGTAAATTTCTGCACTTTCTTCTTTTTGGCTGTCTAATTAGTTTTTTGACTAGAATTTTATTTCTTCCTCGTTTTGGTCAAAGAAATGAAACTCAACAAGGTGGTAATTATTATCCTGCTTAATGTTTATTTTAGAGTTGAACTTTTTGTTCCACTTATATCTGATAGAATTAAAAAACCAGCCTTTTGTAAGATGTGAGTAAACAATAGGGTTTACGTGTAATGTTAAATTTTTGTGCTGGTGCGTAACAAGGTATAGCAGTTTCTTTTCTATCTCATCTACCAATAACAAAGTTGATGATATTTTTCCTGATCCATTGCATGATGGGCAAGCTTCAGAAGTATTAATATTTACTTCGGGTTTCATTCGCTGCCGCGTTATTTGCATCAAACCGAACTTGGAGATAGCGAGAACTGAATGCCTTGCCCTGTCTGTTCGCATACTTTCATCCATAAAATCCTGCAGTTTTCGCTTATTATCGGGCAATTTCATATCAATGAAATCAACGACAATGATGCCGCCTAAATCGCGCAGCCTCAACTGGCGGGCTATTTCTTCTGCTGCCTCTAGGTTCGTTTGCAAGGCATTTTCTTCTTGGTTATTACTGATGCTTTTGTAGCCACTGTTTACATCTATTACATGCAATGCTTCTGTATGTTCTATAATCAGGTATGCGCCACTATTTAGGTTAACTGTTTTTCCAAATGCTCCTTTGACTTGTTTGGTAATGCCGAAATGATCGAAAATGTTTGAACCATTTTGATACAGCCCAACAATGTCTGCTTTTTCCGGTGCTATTTTCTGAATGTAATTTTTGGTATCAGTATAAATGTCAGGATCGTTAACTATTATCTTGTTGAAGTCTTCTGTCAATAGATCTCTTAGGATACTGGTGGCCTTGGTTTGCTCGCTTAATATGATTGCCGGTGCTTCTGCACCCTTGAGGTTTTTTTGGATAGATTTCCAGGTATTGATTAGTGATGTAAAGTCTTCATGTAGTTCTGCTGCATTTTTACCTTCCGCTGCAGTACGAACAATCACTCCAAAATTTTTAACCCTTACTGATTCAATAATTTTTTGAAGTCTCTTTCTTTCATCGCTACTGTGTATCTTTTTTGAAACAGCAACCATATCGTTGAATGGGGTAAGTACCACAAACCTTCCGGGTAATGAAATTTCACAGCTTAATCTCGGTCCTTTGGCGGCTATTGGTTCTTTTAATATTTGAACTAAAACATTAGGCTTGCCTGCCAGTACCTCATTTATTTTACCAGTTTTAACTATTTCTGGTTCTACCTCAAATTTGGAGAAATCAATTCCGGTTTCAGATTTATCAGTTATACAAAGTTGAGTAAACTTCAATAATGATTTGGCGAAGGGGCTTAGGTCTGTGTAATGAAGAAATGCGTCTTTTTCGAAACCAACGTCTATAAATGCTGCATTTAAACCCGGTATCAGTTTTTTTACTTTGCCGAGATATAAATCACCTACCCCAAAACTAGCATCTGTTATTTCATTATGGAGTTCGACAAGCTTCTTGTCTTCAAGCAGTGCAATTTCCACACCTTGAGGTGTGGAATTGATTATTAATTCTTTGTTCAATTTGCAACTTTTAAAAATTCACACAAGTTCCCCGAAAAAGGAAATACACTTCTTCACCGTGTTGCACCAACACAGTTGTTTCCTGCTACTTTTCTAGTTAATAAGGTAAAGGTAAAGTTGCAAAACAGATTGTTGGCAGACCAGTAGATAGAAACAGATGCCGGAGAAACGTGGTTACTCCGGCATCTGTTTTGACAGATTCAAGAAAAAATTACTTCTTCTTTTTATGGCGATTCTTTCTAAGTCTCTTTTTACGTTTGTGGGTAGCAATTTTATGACGCTTTCTTTTTTTACCGCAAGGCATGTTCTAATAATTTATGTTTATAAAAAAGTTATTGTATCGCATTAATTCTATTGTCCAGTTCTTTTTGTGCTTCAGGATTATTAATCATTTTTTTTACTTCCTTGTACCACTTTACTGCATCAGCTTTATCTCCATGCCTGTCAAATGTTTCGGCAAGGTTTAATGCTGCTTCCACATTTTCAGGTTGCTTAGTGAGCACTGCTTTAAAGTGTTCAATAGCTTTATCCAGTTGACCACTTTTAACACCCCCTAAACCAAGCATCATGTGGGCAAAAACGTTCTCTGGATCTCTTTGTACTACTTCTCTAATTTTAGAAATCCCCTCCATAGGGTTATCTGAAACATTGCCAAAGATATAACAAGCACCCAATCCAACTTTGCTGCTATCATTGCCCGGATTGATTAACAAAGCTTTCTCAAAAAGAACTTTTGCATTTGTAGCCAGCCAATTTTGCATACCCGGTTCAGCCTCGGTTTGCAGGTTACCTAACATCAAATGGGCTGCAAAGGTGAGGCTTTTTTCAGAATTTTCCAACTTAGCTGCTTCGGAAGTATAATATGCATAGGGTTCAAATAGTTTTATGGAGTCTCTCCAGTACGTAGCCAATTGACTAAAGACCTTTAATTGTTGGTTCTTCACATCTCCCCTATTTACGCTGTTTTCTAGCGCAGTAAGCCTTATTAATTGGGAAGGAGTTAATCTTTCCTTTGCATGTAAGAGGAGTTTTTCAGTATTTACAGACTTTTCTTTTTTGGGAGTATCTGCTAAAGGTGGTGTAGGTTTTTTGGGAGGTATGGTATTTCCAAAAATAAATAATACTGCCACAAGCAGAATAGCACCACCTATCAGAATAAATTGCTGTCTCTTCACTTTTCCTTGTTGAGCTGCAAAAGTAAAGTAAATGGAAAGGTATTAAACCAGCCAGTCGTTAAAAAAAGCAAGGAGTGGTAAATTATCCTTTGTGTTTGGCTTTTACCTCGGTAACAAATTCTTTAGCGGGTTTAAAAGCAGGAATGTAGTGTTCAGGAATATCCACAGCAACATTTCTTTTAATATTCCGCCCAATTTTTGCCGCTCGTTTTTTTGTAATAAAACTGCCAAATCCTCTGATGTAAATATTTTCACCACTTGCGAGATTTTCTTTTATCTCCTTAAACATGGTTTCTAATGTTACTAAAACATCGACTTTTGGGATGCCGGTTTTTTCTGAAATCTGGCTGATTAAATCTGATTTTCTCATTGAATGTAATTTTTAGTAGAAGCCTATTGAGATTTTGTGTGTTATTTGTTGTTCCTAGAAAAACTACTGATAATCAAAGGTATGCAATAATCTGAAATTAATTAGTAGCAATTATCTAATTTTTGTGAAACAAATTTGAACTTTTTTTTGATGATAAGTAAACATTTTACCGAAAAACTTATTGAATGGCATTTAGACAAAAATAAAAGGGTGATGCCTTGGAAGGGTGAAAAGGACCCATATAAAATTTGGATAAGTGAGATAATATTGCAACAAACTCGTGTAGAGCAAGGACTTGAGTATTATAATAAATTTATTTTAAGATATCCAACTGTTCACTTACTTGCGAATGCGCCTGAGGAAGAAATTTTTAAAATGTGGGAAGGTTTGGGCTATTATTCGCGTTGTAAAAACTTGATTTCTACTGCCAAAAATATTTTTTTTGACTTCTATGGGAATTTTCCAACAACTTTTGAAGGAATATTAAAGCTGAAAGGGGTGGGTCCATATACCGCAGCGGCAATAGCTTCATTTGCCTTTGGACTGCCTCATGCAGTAGTTGATGGTAATGTGACTAGAGTGTTGTCAAGATATTTTGGTGAGTCAATGCCTATTGATTCTACAAGTGGAAAAATCTATTTTACTCAGCTTGCTAATGAATTGTTGTATAAAAAAGATCCCGCTCAGTTTAACCAGGCAATTATGGATTTTGGTGCCACTATTTGTAAACCTCAGAATCCATTATGCAATGATTGTGTTATGATTGACCAATGTGTTGGTTATAAATCAAATATTGTTGAATTGTTGCCGGTAAAAGAAAAGAAACTCATTAAGAAGAAACGTTGGCTTTCCTACTTTGTTTTCAAGTTAGATAACGGAGTATTTATAAAAAAAAGAACAGAAAAAGATATTTGGCAAAATTTGCATGAATTCTTTCTCATCGAATCGAAGAAGCATATAGAATGGGATAATAAGTCCATAAATGAGTACTTGAACAGCAAATTGAACATCTATGATTTTGAAATATTATCAGTGTCTGAAACAGCTGTTCAACAACTTACGCACCAAACACTAGAAGGAGAATTTATTACAATTAGAATAAAAAAAGTGCCGAAATGTTTGGATAAATACATGTTGGTTGACTTTGAACAATTAGATAAAATTGCATTTCCGCGTTTTATAACATCTCATTTGGAAAAAGTGAATGATTAAGTTATTTTTAAAAAATTCAATTGGTCAATGAAAAAGAAAAAGGGCAGATTTTCTGCTACCTTTCATGATGGTCAGAAATAATAATTAGAAGCCAACCATTGCTTATTTCTCATCTCTATTATAATTTACCACCAATACGAAAAACTTAAAAAGGTACAGATGCGACTTTCTTCAAATTTTTTACTAAGGAAAGTTAATGGTTATTAAAGTTAACTATGGTGTGTATGGTCAATAATAGAAATGATTTTGAACATGTTTATTAACCTCCTGCTTCAAACTATGAAAAACAAAGAACCATTTTACAATTAAACGAATGAGGCAAAAATAAATATTTGAAGGTCGGGGAATTAAAAAAGGGCAACACGCGTGGTGCATGCTGCCCTTGGTATACAATTAGTTAAATACTATAACTTGCTTAGTTTCTCATCGTAGTTGCAGGTGCCGAAATAATAATTTTTTGCACCTTTGCCACTTAGTTCTACTACTGCCTGTTTTGATTTGGTATTGATGGTAAATTTAAAAGTTACCGGGTTGTTAGACGCATCTTTACCGTATCCCACCTGACTATAGGTGTACATATTTACTTTTTTCTGTTGTTCTATTTTGTCTAGTTTTATGCTGCTGGCTTTGTCATCCATTACCTGCACCACTTGATTTTGCATTTTAATGATGATGTTTTCATCTTTTAGTTGGGCTTCTTCATACTGGCCAACCCTATTTTTGTAGGAAGCGCCAGATTGGTTGATGTTGAAGGTCAGCTGTTGGCTGTTGGCTGCATAAGTGCATGCAAGCATAGAGGCTGCGAAAAGTAGTTTTTTCATTTGTTGGATTTTAAATTAAAAGAAATGCACCGGTTTATTTTAGGATAGTGCCTTATAACAACGCAGGAAATTCAATTCTATTATTCAAAATTCTTTTACACACTATTTTATTTTTAAAAATTGTGCATTGTGGCGTATGCAGGCAGCAATATCTTTCCTTAGTACCGTTAAATCAAACATAAAGGCATTTTAAGTATTCTCATGTATTTATTTTGACCCCACTAACCCTCAATTTATTTTCATTTCGCAGCGTATTGTGGAAAGAAATGCTGTTTTCACCTTGATAAAGTTTGTATTTTTAACAGTTGATAACGATGTCTTAACCTTTAGGTAATGTTAAGGGATTAGTTTTGCCAAATAAATTAAATGTTTGTTGACATTTGATGTATTAGCTATTTCAATTACAATTCATCTTTTTTATCTGAAATAACAAATCAATTATTTTCTTATTTACGTATATAATCATTATGAAACAACTTTTCTCCCTTCGCAGTTTATTATTAGTGTTGATTTGCGCAACCGGAATGACCGGTTACGGTCAGCAAGTTATTGGTTCCTTTCCTACCATTGATGGTGGGTTTGAAGCACAGACCACGACTACAACGACTAGTTCAATTGCAACAGGAACCCAAATATCTAATTGGAGCATAAGCAACACTACAAGTACTGGAGGTGCGGCCTCTTTGGTCCTAAACAGTTCTGGCGGTCGTTCGGGCTCTAAATACATTACAGTGAATAATACTGGTTCATCTGCTATTCGTATTCAATCACCAACCGTGAGCACAAGTACTGCTGTTGTTAGTGCTACAGCACATACGGTTCAATATTATTACAGAACGGCATCTGCCACGGCTGTTTCAGGTTTTCAAAGAGGCGTATCCCCCGACGGTACCGCACAACCTGGTACTTATACTTTGACCACTATGGCTGCATCAAGTGGCACATGGACTTTGGTTCAGGTAAGTCAAACATCTGGATCCTCGGCGCTGACACCAAGGTATGGCGTTGGCATTTTAAGAATGAGTACAGCAACCGCTGTAGCTGTTGATGTTGACGACTATGTAATTTATGCCGGTGCTGCAGACAATACAGCCCCTGCATCTCCGGGTGCTGTAACGGTAAATGGTGCCACTACTACATCATTGAATGTAAGTTGGGCTCCCTCTGCCGGTGTAGATGGAGGAGGATATGTTGTAGTTAGATACGCTGTAAACCCCATTGCAGACAACGACCCAAATCCAAATGGTATTTATGCTGTAGGCAATACGACAACAAATGGTACAGGTTCATTAACCGGAACCGTTCGATACATTGGAACGGGAACAAGTTTTTCAGACAATGTTGGTCTTTCTCCTGCCACTACTTACTACTACAAGGTTTATACTGTTGACAAAGCATTTAATTATTCTGGAGAGACATCGGGCAATGCTTCTACTTTAGTTGCAAATCCAACTACAACATCACTTTCGCCATCTTCTACTACCGCACTTGGGGGTAACTTTACACTTACGGTAAATGGAACCAATTTCTTTAGCGGCTCAGTTGTTACCTGGAATGGCTCAAACCGAACTACTACATTTGTTTCCACCACACAAGTAACTGCGGCTATACTTGCAGGAGATATTGCTGCTTCCGGAACCGCTTCGGTTGGCGTAACAAATGCAGGTGCTGCAACTCCGAATTCAAACACTCAAACTTTTACAATTAATGGTGGAGCAAGCCAAACAATCACATTTGGGGCATTACCGACAAAAACTTACGGTGATGCGTCTTTCAATCCCGGTGCGACGGCCTCGTCTTCACTTGCTGTATATTATGCAAGTTCCAACACTTCAGTAGCAACTATTAGTGGTGGAAATACAATAAATATTGTTGGTCCAGGTACATCCACAATAACTGCAAAACAAGATGGTGATGGTACTTATGGATCAGCTCCTGATGTTCAACAAACGTTAACGGTAGATCCTAAGCAATTGACAGTCAGTGGCGCAGTAGCGCAAAATAAACTATATGATGGTGGTACTGTGGCAATAATAACAGGCTACTCCATAGTTGAAACACTTGTTGGTGCTGATGTAGTAACTGTAAGCGGCGGTGGTACTTTCGCAAGTGCCGCTGTTGGAACTGGTATTGCTGTTACACCTGCGCTTACGCTTGGCGGTGCTCAAGCTGCCAAATATACGTTGACACAACCAACAGGTCTTACGGCAGACATTATTGCTCCAATTCTGGCATGGGATTTTAATACGAAAGCAGGTAATGAGGTTAGTGTAACAGCTACAACAATAGACGCTAGTGTTAGTACAAGTTCAATAACAAGAGGTGGAGGTATTGCAGCAGCAGCTTTGCCAAATGGCTTTAGTTCTAACACTTACACAATAGGTGCAAACCTTGCAACAGCCATTACAAATAATCAATATTTCCAATTTACTGTTAATGCAGTTCCCGGCAAGCAAGTTTCACTTTCATCGCTTGATGCGAATTTTAGGAGGTCTTCAACAGGGCCAAATACATTTCAATGGCAATATAGTCTTGATGGATTTGCAACAGCTGGAGTTGCTATCGGTTCTCCGATTTCTTATACTTCAAGTACAACAACCGGAGACGCTCAAACCCAGATTAATCTTTCTGGAATAACTGCACTTCAAAATGTACCCACCGTTACAACTGTAACATTCAGGTTATACGCATATGGCGCTACCAATGCAGGTGGAACATTTGCCCTTGGTCTTCCAACCACACCTGTAAACGATTTGGCTATTGGAGGCACGATAACCAATGCACCTACACCTAGCATTGATATATCTGATGCTCACCCTGCTGCCGGCACTGTTGATCAGGGCAAAGTTGATCATCCTATAGGAACCATTTATGTAGACATTTCCAACGCCACTGCTTATCTAACAGGCATTACCGTAAATACCGCAGGTACCTATCAGGCTAGTGATTTAACCAATCTTAAGTTTTGGATAAATGGTATAAATACCCTTACCGGAGCTACACAATTGGGAACATCTCAGGCAGCTGTAGCAAGTGGTGGCTTGATAAGTGTTTCAGGATTAACAACCACGATACCTTCAGGATCTAATCGATATATCATTGTTACAGCCAGTATAGCAGGAAATGCTGTCGTTGGCAGAACAATTAGAATTGCCACTACCAGTTTTTCAAACATTCAGTTTGCTTCAGGTACCAAAAATTTAACAGACCCTGTACCTGCCAGCAATAACCAGACAATTACCCAATTAGACCCAACTATTGCCATATCCACAGCACATCCTGCTGCTGGCAATGTGGGTCAAAACACAACGAACCAAATAATAGGAAGCATCAAATTGGATGTTACTGTAACATCAGCAACTTTGACAGGCGTTGATGTAACTATGGGAGGCAATTTCCAGGCATCAGACATACAAGCCAATGGTTTTAAATTTTGGATAAACGGCACAAACAATCTTACAGGTGCCACACAATTAGGTACTGCACAAGCAGCAGTTAGCGCAGGAAATAATATTACCGTTTCTAGTTTAACAAGTAACATCTCAGTAGGAACAACCCGATACATACTTGTAACCGCTGACATTGCTTACAATGCGGTCGCTGGCAGAACAATTTTATTAGGCTCAACAGCTTTTAGCAATATCACTTTTGTAAGTGCAAATACAACAGGAACAGACCCCGCACCTGCTGGAAACAGCCAAACAATAACTGCTGTTGCCCCATCAATCGCTATAGCGAGTAATGGCCCGACTACGGGTACTATTGGAGCACCTTCAATCAACAATATTTTATATAGTTTCTCCGCAGCAGCAACAGTGAACTCAGCAGACTTTACCGGTATTACTTTGAAATTTGCCGGAACATACAATAGATTAGAGTTTGCTACTGCAAGCATTAAAGTCTGGTATAATTCTACAAATACATTTACCGGTGCTACAATGATAGGGTTTGGGTATTCAATGGTTAATGCAAATACAAACCTTGTCATCACAGGTCTAAACCAAATGGTTTCTATTGCAACAACGGGCTATTTCTGGATTACCGGTGATTTGGTATCTAGTGTTGTTTCAGGACACACTATTAATACTACTGCTCCTACACTTGCCAGTTTCACATTCAACCAGGGAACTAAGTCAGGAACTCCCGCAGCAACTAGTGTACAAACATTTTTACCACAGCCAACGCTGACGGAAGTTATTATTCCTCAGTACATGCACGGCAGTGTTAACAAAATTCCGTATATCTATAGAGTAAAAATCGGCAATCTTGCCCCTAACACAACCTATAGATATAACAACACGGTTGTTGTATCTTCTGATGTTTCTACTTCTAATGGTGTTGGTACAATCATTTATCCTTCAACCGGGGGTGCATTTACACAATCCTCTACTCAAAGCTTATCAACAGTTGGGGCATATTCATCTTTCACTACTGATGCTACAGGAAATTATACGGGATGGTTCATCAGTGAATCATCAAGCAATACAAGGTTCACGGCAGGTAATACAGTTTATATGAGGATTTTACTGAACGATGGCGCTGGCGGAACTACTGTAGCTTCAAGAGTAACCACCACCACTTCAGCATTAGTAGTAACCTTTGCAACCTCTGCAGGTGCTAATAATGCTACAGGAATCAGAGGGTCATCTTCAGGAACTCCAAAAGACATTATCATGTTATATGACAATGTTTATGGAACAGGCCGCCCAATAACCGCGGCATACATAGAGTCTGACGGATATGCTAACGCCACAAGTTATCCTTCATACTATACAACTTCTGTTGATGGTGTTGCAGGTGCATGGGGAACGGTAATACCTAACACATTAACAAACGGTATTAGAAGAATTGAACAAAGAAGCCTTGCAACGGGAAGTATTGTGAATTGCCCTTCTGTAACGGTGAATGGGGTTTGGCCGAGTGGCGTAAATACAGTGAATCCGATTGGCGGAAGTACAGCCCTTGTTATTACTTCATCAGATGCACCATTAAACACAAGCGCCAATACATGGTTGGGCGTGAATAGTACTTGGCAAAACGCTGCTAATTGGGTTTGCGGTATACCAAATAGTAATACTTCGGATGTTATTATACCAGCTAATTCACCTGTTATGCCATCTCTATCATACAGCCCTACTACTATTCGTAACCTTAATTTACAAGGTGCAACAACACTAAATTTAAATGGAAAAGCACTAACAATAGCAGGCACCATTACAGGAGCGACCGGAAATCTAAAAGGTTCTTCTACTTCTGATCTTACTTTAGGTGGAGCTGCAGGTACCATTTCTTTTACCAGTGGCTTCAGAGAGTTAAGAAATTTGACGCTAAGTGCAGGTGCTTCAGCTTCGCTTGGCACTGCATTGGATATTACCTCTGCAAATTTTGGAGGAAGTGTATTAGTAGGAGCAGGTGCTACACTCACAACTAATAATAATCTAACGCTGAAATCCAGTGTTAACGGTACAGCAAGCGTTGGTAATTCTTCTGGTTTGATTACCGGAAACGTAACCGTTGAGCGTTACATTCCGGCTGGTGCTTTCAGAGCATGGAGATTGTTATCTGTACCGGTTCAAGGTTCACAAACTTTCAAAGCTGCTTGGCAAGAAGGCAATACCCTTCCTACAGTAGGAACAGCAGGATTGGGTACGCTACTAACGAATACTACAGGTACCAACGGTTATGATGTAGCAACAGCAGGTAATTCTTTGTTGTCATTCACAAACGGTGCTCCGGGTACTTACAGTCCTGTAAGTGCTACTACGCTTCCAATGGCAACTACCTCAGGTTATTTTGTTTACATAAGAGGCGATAGAACTGCTTCACCGTTTGGTGGTTTAACTACCTCAAATGCAACTACATTGCGTACAAATGGTACACTTTATACAGGGACTCAATCTGCAATTACCCTTCCTGCAGGTCAAAATGTAATGGTGGGTAACATCTATGCATCAGCACTTAGCTTTGCTGCCATGACAATAAGTGGTACAAATTCCTTTAAGGTATGGGATCCAAAACTAGCAGGTCCGGGTACAAATAATGCTGGAGCTTATCAAACTTACTCCACATTAACAGGATATGTACCTGGTGGTGGTAGTTATGTTGGACAAGGAATAGGAAGTGGTAAAATAGAATCTGGCCAAGCATTCATTTTAAATTCAACAGGTGGAGGAAGTGTTCAATTGACAGAAGCCGCTAAGATTACAGGCAGCAGAAACGTTTTCAGACCTTCAGGTACGCCTGTTCAACAATTGAAAGCTAATATTTACGCAGTTTCAAAAGGCGAAAGTATTTTAGCGGATGGTATAGCTATCGTGCTTAACAATGCATTCTCTAATGAAATTGACAATGATGATGCATTGAAAATACTTAATACAGGAGAGAATTTGGGTATCGCAAACGGTACATCAATCGTTACTGTTGAAGCAAGAAGACCATTTGTAGCCGCTGACAAAGTAGCATTCAGTGTTTCTAACTTGAAGCAAACTGAATACAAATTTGAATTCAATCCTTCAAACATCATCAACAGTACAAATGTAACTGCAGTATTGAAAGACAACTTCACAGGTACTGAAACGTTGGTTAGTCTAGCAAATCCTACTACTGTTAACTTTACAGTAACTGATAATGCTAAATCATCTGCAAGCGACAGGTTTACTTTGGTATTCAAATCATCAGGTTTAACACTTCCTGAGCTAACAAATGATCGTAGCATCAGTATCTATCCTAGCTTAATTACTGAAAAAACAATCAATGTTCAGTTGGTAAATCAACCAGCTGGAAAATATTCAGTACGTTTGCTAAACAGTGTTGGGCAGTTGGTACAATCTCAAATAATAACTAAAGGAGAAGGTACTTCTAACCACCAGATTTCTTTGTCTGCTGCCAAAACTCAGGCAGGTGTTTATCAGATAGAAGTAATCAGCCCTGATAAAAAGAGAAAAATTGAGAAAGTAGTAATCAGTAATAATTAAAAAAGTCAGTAACAATTAAAAAAATTAAAACGTGAAAACACAACAAAAAAACACAA
>JANPHE010000146.1:0-1554 GCA_031424295.1 Segetibacter sp.
CCTGACCATCCACACGCCTCGGATAAATTTCGACATAAATTGGCTCACTATCATGGATGTCATTGAGCCTGAAACACCAAGGCTCATAGGACCGCAAGGGTATTTCTGCGGCGGCTCGGACTTCAACATTGCATTGGAGTCGAATGCAATTGTTATATGTGGTGAAAAATAAGAAGTAGAGTATGCTGATACCCTGAACGTTAGCGGTAATGCTATGACGACAGTCCAAACATCAACCGACTGACATAAAACAAACGACAATGGAAGCAAAACCCGAACTGAAATACATATTTGCAAACATCAACGACTGGTTGAAATTCGCTGAAGCAAAACACGGTGGACTTATTGTTCTCAACGCTGGACTTGTAGTTGGGATTTTATCAAGTTATACCAACATTCAAAATTTCATTTACAAGCCGACAATTCTAATCGGTATTATTTGTTTCGGCATTTCAGTTTTCCTAAGTATCATCTCACAATTTCCTGTGACACAAAATATCTTCTATAACAAAAAGACAGTTCAAAACCCTAACCTATATTTCTTCGGACACCTTTCTCACTTTGACAACCAGACATTCATTGACGAATTCAAAAAGGTGGACACTGGCTTCACACCTTCAAAGTTAGACACCGACTTAATCAATCAGATTTTAGTAAATGCAAGAATTGCACAAGCAAAATTTGGATTTTTCAAGTTCGCAAGTTACTTGACAGCATTTGGTTCGGGACTAATTGGTTTATCATCAATCATAAAAATTCTATGCCACTTTTAGACGACCTAAAAAATAAAATAGAAACATACTTCACCGAAAAGTATGAAGTTGAAGAAACAACAATTGTTCCTTCAACTGACTATTCAAAATTGACCTTTGGAAACAAAGGACTAAAATCTGAACTCACATTTCTATTCGTTGACATTAGGAAATCAAGTCAACTCCACGACACCTATGGACACATTGATGCAGCGAAAATATATCAAAGCTTTCATGACATCAATGTTAGAATTATTAACAGCCGTGACGGACAGGTAAGAGCATTTGATGGAGACAGAATCATGGGTGTCTTTTCGGGCGACAGAAAAAACAATAATGCAATTGAAGCAGCACTAAATATTAGGTGGGCAATTTCCAATATACTTAATGTTAAATTCAAACCAGGCTATGCCATAAACATTGGGATTGGAATTGATACAGGAATGACACTAATTACAAAAGTTGG
The DNA here is from genome assembly GCA_031424295.1 of Segetibacter sp. Classification (GTDB taxonomy): domain Bacteria; phylum Bacteroidota; class Bacteroidia; order Chitinophagales; family Chitinophagaceae; genus Segetibacter. The sequence continues at coordinate 1,219 of JANPHE010000146.1, forward strand.
GAAAGGCAGAGATTTAAGCAATAACGATTTAGTTTGGGTTGGCAAGGCATGTAATTATGCTTCACATATGTGCAACGAATCGGAAAACAAAATTTACATTAGTCCAACTGTTTACAACAAACTTGCTGATTCTAACAAAATAAGTTCTGAAAAAAATATGTGGGAAAGCATAAACATGGTTCTTAAAAATGGTAAGACAGTTCCATGCTACAAGACAAATTATACATGGAGCGTATTGAAATAGTAACATGAAAACATTGGCGGACAAAGAAGCACGAACCGCTAACACGGGTTTGGCAAAAGTGGCGGTTCAGTGCTCCGCAGACACATTTGTGG
>JANPHE010000147.1:0-6121 GCA_031424295.1 Segetibacter sp.
AGCATTAATGACGATAAAATAAAAATTCATCACAGTATCTGGGACCCGCTACTAAAAAAAGGTGGTAAGGTGTTGGCTGTGGAGACCGACAAGGCATTCAAGCTGATTGATCCTGAAAGTACGTGGGCGTTTTATATTCAGGCAGATGAAGCGGTACATGAAAAAGATTATGCTGCTATACTGGAGGCCTGCAATAGATACAAAGATGATAACAATGTAGAAGGATTGCTTTTTAAATACCTTCATTTTTACGGCACCTATGACTATGTGGGTGATAGTAGAAAATGGTATAACAAAGAAGTGAGAATAATCAAAAATGACAAAAGCATAAGTGCTTACAAAGACGCACAGGGTTTTAGAAAAGGCCGGCAAAAGCTAAAGGTTAAATTGATAAATGCTAACATTTATCATTATGGCTGGGTGAAAAGCCCTGAACAAATGAAAAAGAAAATGTTGGAAGTGAGCCAATTTTGGGATGAGCAATCAAAAGGATACCAACATGAAGTTCATGCCAATGAAATCTTTAATTTTGAAGATTATGATTCTTTGGAGAAATTCACCGGCTCACACCCTTTTGTAATGAAGCTGCGAGTGGATAATCAAAGTTGGAAGGTAACATTGGACCCTGCTATCAGAAGGTTTTCAAAAAAGGACAGGTTTTTATATTGGTTCGAAAAGATAACAGGTAAAAGGCTTTTTGATTTTAAGAATTATAAAATTATTTGACATTGGCGAAACTAAAATTGCTTGATGAATAACCCTACAACAGCCTTAATCATATCCACCTATAATAAGCCGGAAGTATTGGAGATTACACTAAAAAGCGTACTTGCCCAATCTGTCATGCCCGATGAAGTCATAATAGCTGATGATGGGTCCAAGGTGCCCACCCAATTACTTGTTGACCAATATAAAGGCATCTTTACAATACCATTCATTCATGTATGGCACGAAGACAATGGTTTTAGGCTGGCAGAAATAAGGAACAAAGCAATTGCAAGAGCAAGCTCAGATTATATTATTCAGATAGATGGGGATATTATCATTCATAAACACTTTATTAAAGACCACTTGGCGTTCGCAAAGAAAGGAACGTTTGTAAGAGCTAGCCGAAGTTATATAAATGAAAAAGTATCAGGACAGATTTTATGGCATAAAAGAGTAAATCTTTCTTTTTTTTCCCGGGGAATAACAAACAGATTGAGTGCCATTCATTTCCCGAATGCGTGGGGACTTTTTGAAAATAATTACAAAAAGAATGAGCCGTATGAAATACACGGGTGCAATATGGCCTTTTGGAGAGCTGAAGCTATATCGGTAAACGGGTACAATGAAAACTTTGTGGGGTGGGGTCCGGAGGATAAGGAATTTGTAGTAAGAATGCTGAATAAAGGGTATAAAAAAAGGTTTATAAAAATGGGCGGCATATGTTTTCATATCTGGCATCCGGAGAATAAAAAGCCCAACCTGAAACAAAATGAAACGGAGTTTTTTACGTCAATAGAAGAAAAAAGAACTTTTTGTGTAAACGGCATTGATAAACATTTGTAGTCATGCACCCTACATCATCCTTACTTATATCAACATACAATTGGCCACAAGCGCTTGAGCTCATTTTATCCAGCGTATTATTGCAAGAATTGTTACCCGATGAAATATTAATAGCAGATGACGGATCTAAAGTAGAAACAAAGGAACTAATTGACAGCTTTAGGTCTAAATTTTCTATTCCCATCAAGCATTTTTGGCAGGAAGATAAAGGGTTTAGAAAAACACTCATCTTAAACGAAACTCTCAGAAATGCAAGTGGTGATTACATCATTCAAATAGATGGTGATATCATTTTGCATCCTTCTTTTATTAGAGATCACCTAGAAAATTGCAGCCCGGGATACTTTATAAAAGGAAGCAGAGGCCGGCTTACAGAAAAAAAATCAAAGCAGATTTTTAAAACAAAAAACATCCACATCCACTCGCTGATGAGCGGTGTAAAATCAAGAATTAACTCCACACGATGTACATTGCTTAGTCCGTTTTTTCATGGCGATCCCTACAAAACCAATGACCTAAGGGGCTGCAACTTCGCCTTTTGGAAAAAAGACTTTATGGCTGTTAATGGATACAATAACGATTTACTAAGTTGGGGACATGAAGACATTGAATTGGCCGCCAGATTGGTAAATTTTGGCATTAAAAGAAAGCAGTTGAAGATGACCGCTGTTTGCTTTCATATTCACCATCCTTTAGAATCCAAAAGCAGAGAAAATTATAACTACAGTGTTTATGAAGAGGTGGTTAAAAATAAAATAATCAGGTGCAAAAATGGTATTGAGCAAGACAAATAACTCATTTTTTAATAAAAGTACGCTCACCTTTTAGCCTCCTGTTTATTCTATCCATAAAAGCAGCTATTGCACTTTCCTTCGTTAAAGGGGTTTTCAATAGTTCGTTTCGATTATCAATGATTGACACCAATTTTTTCAGCAATGAATCTTCAAGAAAATCTTCATTTACCTGATTGTTAATTAACCAGGGTTCGGCCAACATCCTTTTATATGCCTCATCATCATTGTCCAGAGTAATAATATATTTTACCGCTTCCTTAAGTGATGAAAAGTCATGAATGTTTACAAAACTCCTGGCATTGAAGTCTTTCCCTACTTCCCGATCACCCCAGTAGATTGGAACTGATTGGACCCTCATCGGTTCAATAATTTTCTCAGTGATATACCCCGATGAACTTTTATTCTCGAATGCAATAACAAATTTATAATCCTGAATAAACGCTAATTTATCCGGTACCGGTCCTCCTACATTGTTAAGGTATCTGCCACCTGAATCTACTTTCTTATACTTTGAAAGCAGGTGAAAAAAATCGTTTCTGATTTTGCAGTTTTTATTAGAAACAACAAAGCAGCAAAACTTATGCTTCGATCTGAAAATGGTCTCCGGATCAGGTTTGTTCAGCAGCTTCCGAATATCAAAAAACAACGGGTAAAGGGGAAAGCGGTAATTGCGGGGATCTGTTGACCTTGAAAATGAAATGGACAAATGAGCATTTTCAAGATTTGGTGTGTAAAATTCTCCGGTGTAAAATATTTTAAGGCAATGATAATTTTTATGCGCTTCTCCAAAAACTGAAAAAAATACAACATCGGGGGTATCAGACAATTCCAATTGGTAATGCCTGGATAATAAACTCCAAAAGTAGTTGTTGCCGCTGTCGAAGTTTGGCCAGAAATCTACAAAGTTGATTTTTAATTTCATTCAGTTTTTTATAGTGAAAGAGCAATTAAAACGCCTGTAAAAATTAGTTTAAAAATTTTCCAACGGTTCAGCCTAAACGGTGACGGGTACTTTTTTGAAAACCCTACATCTATTCTTTTACCTATACAATTTATCCTTCCTTTCTGTATTAATCTAAACAACACACCCGCTTCATATGCATTTTTATGAACCATCATTTGCCACGCTATAGGAAGAGAAAGTGACTTGGATATTTGAAAAGAACGAACAAGCCCGGTTATGCATTCTGCAAGTACAAAAATGGCTACCCACGAAACCAAAAGAGGCTTGTGAAATGGAACAATGATGGAAATGAGCAACATGATCAACAAAATAAAGACACTCTCTGATGTGTTGGTAAAATCTCTGTAAGAATAGGGTACAATATGCGGTTCTACAATAATGTCGGCTGCTCCTTTTCCGTACCTGAACATTCTTTTCCACTGTGTTTTTCCGCCATTCCACCACGGGTGAACGACGATGGCATCGGGCACAGAATCGTATTTTTTATGATTGGCAAAAGCATTTGCTGTAAGCAGCGAAATGTCTTCTCCCCCAAATTGCAAATCAGGATTAAATAACCTTGGATAAAGCAATGAACGGTTGAGAAGCACATTGGCTGTTGGCGCCCAACTCAGGTTTTCATGATGACGAGCCGATTGAAAATGACCTACAGCCCCATTGTAATACAGCGCCTTTGTAACCGCATTGAAAGGTGTAGGAAAGTCTGTTACGCCAATGAAACCAAGGCTATCGGGCTTATGCTTTATTGCATCAAAATATGCAAACAGTAATTGAGGGTCCGGAACAATATCATCATCCAGCATCAATATCCAATCTGCCTTACCGGCATGTATCCCTTTGTTTCTTGTTTTAGAAAATCCAATGTTCTGTTCGTTGATGATTAATTGTATTTTACTTTGTATAGCCAATTGCTGAATAGATGCCGGAACTTCAACTGCCGGGTTATCAGCTACTAAAATATAGTTGACCATCATTTCATCAGGAATGGCTAATGAAAAAATGCCAAGCAGGATGGTTTCATCCAACCTGAAAGACGGTATTACTACATCTATTTCCTTTTTCATACTTTGCAAAGCAAAAAAAACAAATTAACAACAATGGAAAAAGTTTGTGGCGGCAATAGAGAACAAGCCTTTCCAATATCGATGGACAAGCCATTGGTCAGCATTGTGATTGTAACCCGCAATGCCGAAGCTGATTTACCTGCCTGCCTGCAATCTATCAATGCACAAAGTTATCAAAACCTGCAGATAATCATATTTGACGGTGACAGCACTGATGGAACCATCGAAATCCTTAGAAAAAATGAAAGCATTATTTCTTATTGGCAAAGTGAGCCCGACAAAGGAATATATGATGCAATGAATAAAGCGGTAAAAAAGGCCGTAGGACAATGGATCTATTTTTTAGGCGCAGATGATGTGTTATTACCTGGTTTTTCGGAAATGGCAACCCGATTGGTTAATCCCTCTACCATTTACTATGGTGATTGCCTGACAGACAAAAGCCTGAAGCTGGATGGCGTTTTTTCCGCATACCGTTTAACCAAAATGAATATTTGTCACCATGCAGTATTCTACCCTCAGCTAATATTTTCAAAATACCATTATCCGGTGCAGTTTCCTGTGTATGCTGATCATGCGCTTAATATTCAATGTTGGGGAGACAAATCATTTTCCAGGTCTTACATTCCAATAGCAATTGCCAGGTTCAAAACCACCGGTTTTTCTTCTACTACAAAAGACGAACTTTTTAAAAAAGAAAAAGGGAGTTGGATAAAAAAATATCTGGGTAAGTTTATTTACTTCAGATATCGGTTAAAAAAGTGGAAGGAAAGCAAGAAAGAAGGGAGCCGTTTTTATTAAACATCAATATCTATACAGCTTAGGATTACTAAAATTGATTGGCCACTTCAATTACTTTAAAAATATCCTCTTCAGTATGAAAATAAGAAATGGGCAAGCTCAAAGTGGTTGCATGAATTTCTTCTGATACAGGAAACGATCCGGAAACAATTCCGATTAACGCTTTTTGTTTATGGGGGGCTATGGGATAATGAATTTCAGTTTTAATATCATTCTTAAGTAAAAAGGCCCTCAGTGCATCTCTCTTTTCATGTCTGATGTTGTAAATGTGAAAGACATCATGGTAATCGTTATGAACCACAGGTTTAATAAAATCATTTTTTAAATGTTGCTGGTATAACGAAGCGAGCTGCCGTTTATGATTGTTTATATCATGAAGTTTTTTGAGTTTAACCGATAAGAAAGCTGCTTGTACTTCATCTAATCTTGAATTAATGCCAACAACTTCATTCACATATTTCACCCTGGACCCATAGTTGCGCAGTGTTATAATTTGATCAGCTAGCAGCTCGTCATTGGTGGTAATGGCACCGCCATCGCCGAGGCATCCCAGATTTTTGGTAGGATAAAAACTGAATGCACCAAATTCACCAAAGGTTCCAATTTGCTTTCCCTTGTACATGGCACCGTGTGCTTGTGCGCAATCTTCAATCACTTTCAGGTTGTACTTTTTTGCCAATTGCAGGATGGGTTCCATTTCGCAGCACTTACCGTATAAATGCACCACCATAATGGCTTTTGTTTGTCTTGTTATATGCTTTTCTATTAATTCCGGATTGATGTTATAGGTATCCAATCTCGGCTCAACCAAAACCGGCGTAAATTGATTTTGTAAAATTGAAAGAATGGTAGCGATATATGTATTAGATGGAACGATTACTTCTGAACCTTTAGGAAAATCAAATGCTTTCAAAGAAAGATACAAAGCATCGAGCCCTGAGGCCAAA
>JANPHE010000148.1:0-21642 GCA_031424295.1 Segetibacter sp.
ACATAATCAAAATGAGGAGTATCGCCACGTATAACCGCACCAAGTACAACAAATGCATTAGCTACCGGCAAGCCCTCCATTGAATAGGTTTTAACTGCAAAAGGAAGCTCCATCGCACCGGGGACCACAATAGACTTACTACTTACCCCGTTCTGCTTTAATACATTAATAACCCCTTCTTCCAACCGGTCGGTAATATGTGAATTCCATTCTGTTTTTACAATTAAAACAAAGGCATCCTTTATTTCAGGGATGCCTTTGTTCAATTGACTATTTCCTTGTGAAGCCATATTATTTTACACTAAGATCATTATTTTCAATACTCAACCTGTAAATGTATTTATCGATTGAAAAACCTTTCTCTGTTTTCGGAAATTTTTCTTTGATTTCTTTATAAATAGCTAACGCATCATCATTCTTTCCCAAACTTTCTAATAGGTATCCGGCACGGAATAAAAACTCAGAAGAATTAAATTCATCAACCTGAAAATAATGACCTGCTTTCTTGTAAGCATCCACTGCTTCGTCTTTCTTACCAAGCTCACTATACGCATCCGCCAAACGACCGTATGCAATCATTTGTATTTGCTTCGAATCTGTACCAAAGTCTTTCAAATACTTTACTGCATTATTATAATCGCCCGTTTTAAGCGCAATAACTCCGGCATAAAAACTTGCAAGATTTGCAGCCTTAGTTCCGCCATAATTACTCAAAATATAGAGAAAACCCTTATTTTGACCGTCGCCATTTAAAGCTAGCTTTAGGCTATCATTCCTATAATACTCTTCAGCTTTAAACATTGCCTCTGACGCCTTTTCTTCCTTAGGCTGCATTATCATGGTTTTATACAACATCCAACCACCGACAATTATGATTACTGCAGCGGAAAAACCAATGATCATTTTGCTGTATTTTTCCCAAAAACCTTTGACAGCTTCCAAACCTTCATTTACTTCGACTTCCAATTCTTTTGACATTATAAATTTTAGATTAAATTAAAAATTAAGACTGATTATTAATCAACAATGTAAGGATAATCATCCTCAGCATATATATCCTTATAAACTTCGCTTTCATCCGGCCACGGGCTTTCTTCAGCAAATCGAACACTTTCTTCTACTATTTCGTTCACTGTAGCATCTATAGCATCCAATTCTGCTTGCGTAGCAAATTTGTTATCAAGAATGTGCTTCATAACAAGCGTGATCGGATCTTTCACTTTATACTCTTCCAACTCCTCTTTACGGCGATACTTTTGAGGATCACTTATAGAGTGCCCTTTGTAGCGGTAGGTCTTCATCTCTAACAATGTTGGACCACCACCTTCCCTTGCTCTTTTTACTGCCCTGCTGATGGCCTCATGAACCGGTTCAGGATCCATTCCATCCACCTTATCCGCTGGCATTTCGTAAGCATCAGCCAGTTTATAAATATCAATTACATTACTAGTCCTTTCAACAGAAGTTCCCATGGCGTAATTGTTATTTTCACAAATAAAAATTACTGGCAATTTCCACAACATAGCCATGTTAAAAGTCTCATGTAACATGCCCTGTCTTGCAGCTCCATCGCCAAAAAAGCACAAAACAACATTGTCTGTTCCTTTGTATTGCTCTGCAAAAGCAAGCCCAGCACCTGTTCCAATTTGAGCACCTACAATGCCATGTCCACCAAAAAATCTTTGTTCCAATCCAAAAAAGTGCATACTGCCTCCTTTGCCTTTGGCGCAACCCGTAGCTTTACCGTATAACTCGGCCATACAAGCATCTGCTGCTATTCCCTTTGCGAGTGCCAAACCATGATCGCGATATGCAGTAATAAATGGATCATCTGGACGAGTGGCTGTCATACAGCCTGCAGCGAGTGCTTCCTGACCAATGTATGCGTGAAAAAAGCCACGTATTTTGCCAGCCATCTTATACTTCTCTTCTGCCTTCAATTCAAATTGGCGAATAAGTTGCATTAACTGATACCAATACAGGTAGGTGTCTTTTGAAAACTTAGTAGGCACTATACTTTTAATTTTTGAGGGGCAAATATAGGTGGAAAATTGAACACAATTCACACAGTTTTTAGGTATAAATATAAAATTGTATTTATTTAGCTATTAACTGAATGACTTTACTTTGCCTTCAACATGCTTCACCTCGAAAAAATACAGCTTTATCAGTTTAAAAATTATAAACATCAACAGTTTCATTTCAAAGAAAAAATTGTTGGAATAATAGGAAACAACGGCATAGGTAAAACAAACCTCTTGGACGCTATCTATTATCTATGCTTTACAAAAAGTTATTTTGGCAAATCTGAGGTGAATAGTGTACAATTTGGTTTTCAGGGTATGAGATTGGAAGGAGATTTTATAAAAAATGATCAATCAGAAAAAATCATTTGCATTGTAAGGGAAAACAACAAAAAAGAAATTACCCGTAATGATGAAGGTTATAAAAAATTTAGTGAACACTTGGGGCAATTTCCAATTGTAATGATTGCACCGGATGATGTAGAACTGATTAATGGTAATAGTGATGTAAGAAGAAAATTTTTGGATACCCTACTGAGCCAACTTGATACAAAATACCTGCAAAGCTTGATTGTTTATACCAAAATCTTGCAGCAACGAAATAGTCTTTTGAAAATGGCTGCTGAAAAAGGCAAAATGGAAGAATCGTTGCTGGTCGTTTTAAACCAACAGTTGATCCTGCCAGGTACCTACATATATGAAACCAGAAAAAAGTTTGCCACAGACTTTTTACCAAAAGTAGAAAATAGCTACAAGCAGATTGCTGGCACGGAAGAACCAATTAAGCTCCAATATAATAGCCAATTAGCTGAAAATTCATTTGAACAGCTATTATTAAATTCAAAAACAAGGGACAAAATGTTGCAACGCACTACAGTAGGTATTCATAGAGACGATGTAGCGTTTACTTTTCAAAACGAAAGTTTTAAAAATATTGCTTCTCAGGGTCAACGAAAAAGTTTGCTATTTGCGCTAAAACTGCGGGAATTTGAAGAATTGAAGTCGGCCAAAGGGTTTTCTCCCATTCTACTTTTAGATGATGTATTCGAAAAATTGGATGCGGGCCGAATGCAAAATTTATTATCTCACGTATGTAAAGAAACTGACAGTCAAGTATTTATTACAGATACACACAAAGATCGCCTCGAAAATTCATTAAATGATTTGCATGTTGACTACCAATTAGTGGAACTCTAGTAACATAAAATTTATTTTTCATTAATGATGCCGATTTCAATAACACAGCCTGATTTACAATTACTTTTTTTACAAAAACAAAGCGCTGGATATCCGAAATACTAATTAAATTACATTGAAATTTCTGAGCGTTCAAATAAAAAGTAAAACTTGGCGTTAGTAACATATTCAATATCCTACTATGACATCCCAAATTAGAAACTATTTAATCTTACCCTGCTTACTGATACTGCTATTAGTATCAAAGGGTAAATCACAGGACATTCATTTTTCGCAATTTTTTGAAGCCCCCTTGTTGCGTAATCCATCGTTAGCAGGCATTTTTGCAGGAGACATCCGATTTCAGGGCGTCTATAGAAATCAGTGGGCAAGTGTGACTGTTCCATACAAAACGGGCTCTTTTAACCTAGAGTACAAGCAACCAATAGGCAAAGGTGATGATTTCCTTACTACAGGTATGCAGATAGTGTATGACAAAGCTGGATCTACAAATTTCACTACAACCAATGTATTACCTGCGGTTAATTATCATAAATCACTAAGCGGGAATAAAAGCCAATATCTATCCCTTGGCTTCATGGGTGGTATAGTGCAAAGAAGAATAGATAGGTCCAAAGTGACCACCAATAATCATTTTGATGGCAATGGATACAATCCTGGATTGGGCGATGGTGAAACTTTTTCAAAGACTAATTTCTCTTATTGGGATGCAAGTGTTGGAATGAGTTTTAATTCAGCCATCAGAGAAGACAATCCGGATGACAACTACTTTATAGGAGTTGCCTATCACCACTTCAACAGGCCAAAAAACAGTTTCTATTCTAATCCTGACATAGAATTACATCCGAAATATGTATTTTCAGCAGGTGCCAAATTTTCGGTAAGTGAGATATCATATTTCACTATTCAGGCAGATCATACCATCCAAGGCCCTTCAATTGAAACTATTGGAGGCGTTATGTATTCCTTTAAAATAGGCAGCGATTATGACAATCCGGATTATACATTACACTTTGGCGGTTTCCTTAGGTGGCAGGATGCACTTATACCTGTAGTAAAGTTAGATTATCACCCTTTTTCAATTGCTATGAGCTATGACGTAAACGTTAGTCAATTGCAGACTGCTAGTCGAGGACAAGGTGGATTGGAATTATCCGTTACCTATGCAGGCTTTTTTGATAGAAACAACAGCTCAAAAGAAGCAATAAGATGCCCTAAATTTTAGTTTTGCTATCAAATCGTTAATAACGTGAATTAAATAACACAACTTATTAACGATTTGTGGCTAAAATTTTGTTATTTGCTGAATATATCTAATTTTACGTTTGAGAATAATCATGAACAAATTTTACTTAATCATATTGTTTACTTTTTTTACTCTAGTTACCAATGCCCAATTAAAAGGTTTAGAGGTTAATGTAAAGACAATTGAAGAATCATCTGTTAAGGTGATCAAATTCTATCCTAACCCTGCTACATCGGTTATTAATTTTGAATTTATTCAGCCGGTTCAGAAAGATTATACACTTCAGGTTTACAACTTTGTAGGCAAGAAGGTTTATGAATTGTTCTCTGTTTCTCAAAAAACCATCATCCCTCTAGGAGAATTTTATAGAGGCGTTTACATTTTTCAACTTCGCGACAAAGGCGGAAGGATAGTTGAATCTGGCAAATTTCAAGTAGCCAAGTAATTACTTTTTTATCTTTAAACTGAATTATATTGACCAATATTGAGGTTATCAGTTCTATTTGGTTATATGGTGTAATATTTTCTTGTTTACGTAAAACTTCCAATTACAAGAAACAATGCGAATAAAATAATTGTTAGCTCTCCTAGAAGAATAACTTACCGCCTAATTGTTGAAGTTCAATGAATATTGAAAAAGCTAGAACTGTTAGACAATTGTCCATAAAATAAATTCAACTTTCTCATTCAATTCAGGTATGTCTTTCTTGCAATTTTACCAAATAAAAACCACCCAAGAGGGTGGTCTTAAAAAAATAGAAACCATATTATATTAACTGATTAATAGGCTACTTGTTTTTCGGCCATTAGTTTTCGCAGGTTCATTAATCCATAACGCATACGTCCTAGTGCAGTATTAATGCTGCAATTGGTTATTTCAGCTATTTCTTTAAAGCTTAGATCAGCATAATGACGAAGCACAATCACTTCTCTTTGCTCTTCCGGCAACATATCTACTATTCGACGGATTCTTTCATTTCCCTGAAACCTCATCATACTTTCATCTGCACTTTCTTCTACTACATTGATTACTTCAAAAACGTCTTGCTTATCGCTAGTTACAATAGGAGGTTTACGATTTATTTTGCGGAAATGATCCACTACCAAGTTGTGCGCAACTCGCAATGCCCATGGAAGAAATTTACCTTCTTCATTGTACCTTCCATCACGCAAAGTATCAATGATCTTAATAAAAAGATCCTGAAAAAGGTCTTCTGCCAAATACTTGTCTTTTGTCAAGATAATAATGGAAGTGAAAATTCTTTCTTTGTGACGATTGATTAGGGTTTCAAGTGCATTGTTATTACCTTGCTTAAACAAAGTGATCAATTGGTTGTCTGTTACCGGGTTTGTAGCTGCTTTCATAATTCGAAGGTTTTAGGTTTGGGATTAAAAAAAATTAAGAATATTCGGATCAACTATAGTGTTCTTCAACTTTCCGGGAATGTTTCCCTGTTTTGGATTGTTGTTGATTACTCTACAAAGAAAGCTACTCCCAAAACCAAAGTATAAGTTAATTGGCTAAAAGGATGCCCGAAAAAGACACAAGTTCAAATTGGAGAAAAATGAAACAATAACGTATCCCTTCCAAAGCAGGTATTTTATTGTGTTCTATTTAATAAAACTATGATCAAAAAGGGTTTATTCATCAATACCCTTAGCTAATTTTGTATAATAACATTTCCCTTATGGAATTTATAGACTATTATAAAATATTGGGTGTAGATAAGAAAGCTACAGAAGGTGAGATAAAATCTGCCTACCGGAAATTAGCAAGAAAATATCACCCGGATTTAAATCCTGATGATAAAGATTCAAAAAAGAAGTTCCAGGAAATCAATGAAGCAAATGAAGTGCTGACAGATGCTGAAAAAAGAAAGAAATATGATAAACATGGAAAAGATTGGCAACATGCAGAACAATTCGAAAAGGCAAAACAATCTAACTATAGCCAAAATCAATACCAAAGCAGTGGTGATTTTGGACAATCTGGTGAATATGACTTCTCGGATTTCTTTTCTTCGATGTTCGGAGGGCAACAAACTGGACAAAAACAGGGTCGTTCGCATAGTTACAAAGGGCAAGATTACAACACGGAATTTCACCTCAGCTTAGTTGACGCATATACTACCCATCAACAAACATTAGATATCAATGGCAATAAAGTGCGCATTACAATCCCCGCAGGAATAGAAAACGGGCAAGTGATTAAACTAAAGGGCCATGGTGGAGAAGGAACAGGTGAAAACCTTAATGGCGACCTCTATATTACTTTTAGAATAACACCCCACCCTATTTATAGAAGAACAGGAAACGATTTGCATATAACTGCACATATTGACTTATATACGGCCGTATTAGGTGGAGAATCAGTTTTGGAAACCATGAACGGTAAACTAAAACTAAAAGTAAATCCTGAAACACAAAATGGAACAAAGATTAGATTAAAAGGAAAAGGATTCCCAATTTACAAACAGGAGGGTCACTTTGGTGACTTGTATGTCACTTATTTAGTAAAACTACCTACAAATCTTACTGAAAACCAAAAGGAACTTTTCATACAATTATCAAAATCTTAATCAATTACCATGAAAACTGAAGCAATAATACTTTCCGAAGCGTTCTGCGACTACCATCATGTTGAATTTACTTTTATAGAAACTTTGTACAATCTTGGTTTAATCAAGCTGACAAGCGATGAGGAAAAGAAATTTATTCATGAAGAAGAACTTAGTAAGCTTGAGCAATTAATAAGGCTTCATCAGGATCTTCAAATTAACCCTGAAGGCTTAAACGCCATATTTCATCTGCAAGAAAAAATAAAAATGATGCAGCAGGAAATTACATTTTTAAAATATAGGTTGAGCTACTATGAATTTGAGTAAATGCAAAAGGAAAGGTTTAACCCAATTCTGATATGAAATTTCTATTTATTATTAACAACCATATGTTTCTCCAAATCGACTTCTCAACAAACCAATTTTTGTATTTTGGCAACGCTATATTTAAGAAAAAATTCATTTTCTTCATTATAATAAAAATGAAAATCGCTTTGGTTACTTTTTTTGTATTTTTAAACCATCGAAATGCCAATTGAATATTATTTTAATAGCAATTGAAAGTAGTAGGTAAGCCAAGCAATAAAACAACATTAGATGGAGCCGTTTGTTTTTTTACCCGTAATGAATAATGTGCATTCAATCATTTCTAGCATTGCATTATGATCAGGAAATTAATTCTAACCGCCCTATTTTCTGTTAGCTTATTTTTTCAGCTATTATCACAAAACTGTACAACACTTGGACAAACTCCCAGTTCCTCATTTCCAGTTTGCGGTTCTTCTACTTTTGATCAAGTCAATGTTCCTATTTGTGGTAGTACTACAATCCCCACACCATGCGCCGGACCCGGTATCATTTACCAAAATAAAAATCCTTATTGGTATAAGTTTACTTGCTTTAGTTCAGGTACACTTGGTTTTGTCATTACGCCTACTAATCTTGCCGATGATTATGATTGGCAGTTATTCGATATCACAAACCGAGATCCTAACGATGTATTCATTGACTCATCACTATTTGTAGCTTGCAATTGGTCAGGAAGTAATGGAGTTACGGGAACTTCATCTGCCGGCACTTCATTAATAGAGTGCGGAGGATTTGGCGTTCCATTATTTAGTTCAATGCCCACTTTGATTCAAGGCAATACTTATATTTTGCTTGTCAGCCATTTTACAAATTCTCAAATAGGTTATAGCCTTAGTTTTGGTGGAGGTACAACAGTCATTACTGACCCGGCTATTCCAAAATTAAAAATGGCTACTGTGACATGCGATGGCAAAAAAATTGCAATCAAGCTAAGCAAAAAAATGAAGTGCAATAGCCTTGCAACAAATGGAAGTGATTTTGCCATTTTGGGCACTACTGTATCAATTACAAGCGCAATTGGAATAAATTGTTCTACTACCTTTGAATTAGATTCTTTAGAATTGATATTGAGTTCGCCGTTAACTGGTGGCAATTATACAATTTCTGTTAAAAATGGAACCGACTTAAATACATTACTTGACAATTGTGACATTGGTATTGCTGTTGGGGACAGCGTAAAATTCACATTCGTACCTACCCCACCCCCTTCTATAGATAGTATAACAAAGCCGGGTTGTGCTCCAGATGAAATTCAAGTAGTTTTTGATAGCCCAATCATGTGCAACTCTTTGGCTACAGACGGAAGTGACTTTATTATTTCCGGGCCAACAGTTGTTTCTATTTCTGGAATTTCAAGCAGCTGCACTTCATCCACATCCATAGTAAAACTGAAGTTAACCGCTCCCATTTTTAATCAAGGTTTGTATACGGTAAAAATCAAATCCGGCACCGATGGGAATACTGTAAAAAAATCCTGTGGAGTGGAAGCTATAATTGGAGACAGTGCAAAATTCACAACTGTTGATACGGTTTCAGCAGATTTTAATTTCACCATCAATAAAAGTTGTAACGCAGATACCATTAAATTCATTCACACAGGCAATAATGCTGTCAATAGTTGGGGTTGGACTTTTGACAACACAACTACATCTATATTACAAAATCCAATAAAAATTTTCAATTTTACCAATCAC
Source organism: Segetibacter sp. (assembly GCA_031424295.1). Lineage (GTDB taxonomy): Bacteria > Bacteroidota > Bacteroidia > Chitinophagales > Chitinophagaceae > Segetibacter. The sequence goes on from JANPHE010000148.1 coordinate 9,089, forward strand.
ACCGTAAAGTTGATCGTTTCTAATGGAATTTGTAAAGACACTTCATTGGTTTCAATTATTTTATCAGCACCTCCTCCAATAGCGACAGTGTTGTCCCAGTTACCTGCTACTTGTGGACTAAACAATGGTACTGCTTCTGCTTCTATATCTGGAGGAACGGGTACAATTTCCTACCTGTGGACGCCGGGCAATTTCACTACCAACTCCATCAGTAACCTTATACCAGGCAAATACTATTTTTCAGCAAAGGATTCTATAGGTTGTACAAAAAATGATAGCATAGTCGTAATTGGTCAACCCAAACTTATCATATCCGGAAAGACAATAACCAACGTAACCTGCTTTGGCCTCAAGAATGGAACGGCAATACCAATAGTTACAGGCGGAACCCCACCCTATACTTATAAATGGACAAAGGGAGCAAACATTTTTACCGGAACACCATTACAAAATGCAGATACTGGAAAGTACATTCTAACAGTAACGGATAGTAAAGGCTGTACCGATACCACAAGCTTCCTCATAACCCAACCACAGGCATTAACACACAATTTAATTGTAAATGCTACAACTTGTGGCAAAACAAATGGCTCAGCAACAATTGCTGTTTCCGGCGGTACTTCTCCTTATGCATATTCATGGTTTCCATTAGGTGGTCCTGGTTCCGCTTCAATTAATTTACCTGCAGGAAATTATTCTGTAAAAGTTACAGATAACAAAGGCTGCTTAGATTCTGCTACAATTATTATTGCACCAAGTAATCCTTTAACGGCAACCATTGTTACTTCAAAAGTTACCTGTGTTGATGATAAAAATGGAACAGCCATTGTAAACCCAAATGGCACACCACCTTATTTGTTTTCATGGTCTCCAATCGGTGGAAATAATGCCATCGCTACAGGTTTAGGAATAGGTAATTATTCTGTAGTAACTACAGACAACAAAGGATGCAAGGATACGGCAGTCGCTGTTATAAGTGGTCCAATACCGTTATCCCAAACAATTGCTACTATAGGCACTTCGTGTGGATTTAATAATGGCTCAGCTACCATTACCCAATCGGGCGGCACAGTTCCATATAACTATAATTGGACACCATTTGGAGGCATTGCAGCAAATGCAACAAACTTAAGTGCAGGTACTTATACCGTTTTCATTGCAGATGCCAATGGCTGTAAGGATACTGCTATTTTGAATATAGGCAATAGTAACCCAATTACTAGTTCCATTGCCGAAACAGATGTAAGCTGTGCAGGGGGGAATAACGGCACTGCGGTTGCAAACCACAATGGAACAGCTCCATTTACTTATTCATGGCTTCCTTCAGTGGGAACTAATAAGATTGTTACTGGATTAATTGCTGGAAATTATTCTGTAATAATTAAGGACAGCAAAGGGTGCACCGACACCGCATTTACTACCATCAAACAACCGCTGCCATTACAACATATTGTTTCAGCTAATGGCACGATCTGCAACAAGCCCAATGGCTCAGGAACAGTGGTTTTATCAGGAGGAACTGCTCCATATAATTATAGTTGGATTCCAGTAGGAGGAAATAATGCATCAGCGAACAATCTTCCCGCAGGAAACTATATAATAGCTACATCTGACAAAAATGGGTGTAAGGATACAGCACGCATTTCTGTTACTCCTAGCAATCCATTAACTGCAACAGCAACGACTACTAATGTATCCTGCAATGGGGGAAACAATGGTTCTGCCACTGTACTACCAATTGGTTCTCCTCCGTATAACTATTTGTGGAATCCTACAGGAATTTCAAGCCAATCAGCAACTGGACTTAGTAACGGAATTTATATAGTTTATATCTCTGATTCCAAAGGCTGTTTGGATACTTTATCAGTACCAATATTGGTAGAAAATCCTTTAAACGTAAAAATAACGAAGCGAGTAGATGTGGTTTGCAATGGTGGAAATAATGGTTCTGCAATTGTATCGGCTACCGGAGTTAAGCCATTTACATATTTATGGTTTCCACAAGGAGGATCAGACACTGTTGCTATCAATTTATCATCCGGTAAATACATCGTTACTGTAAAAGATGGCAAAGGATGTTCATTGAAAGACTCTGTATTGATCAATGAACCAACTGCAATTTCAAATACTATTACTACTACAAAAACAACCTGTAACTTGAATAACGCAATGGCGAGTGTAATATCAACCGGTGGCGCAGGTCAATATTTATATGAGTGGATTCCTGGAAATTTATCAACTCCCAATGTAAATAATTTGGCACCCGGACAGTACAATTTTACGGTAACTGATACAGTAGGCTGTAAAAAAAATGAAATCATCACCATAACAGCTATTCAACCACCACTTATTAATCAAATAATAAAAACGGATGTATTGTGCAAAGGAGGAAGTACCGGTTCAGCCAATCCAATTGTCATTAACGGTACAACACCTTACTCCTATCAATGGACAGGAATAAATTTCTTAGCATCAGGGCAATTCCTGAACAATGTACCTAAAGGCAATTTCATCATTACAGTTACAGACTCAACTAATTGTAAAACATCCGATACTGTATCCATCAATGAACCCGCACTGTTAAATGTTGCTACTTTTCCAAGTAATACTTCTTGTGGAATAAATAATGGAATAATCGCTGCTGTAGGAATTGGCGGAACCTTTCCCTATAAATTTAGTTGGTCCACAGGATTTACCGGAGATACTGTTGTCAATTTAAGTCCTGGAAATTATAATGTAAAAGTTGAGGACGCCAATGGATGCAGTGCAAATAGCAGTAATGTTAAAATCAATTCTTCTATTAAACTATTGATAACTCTTGGAAATGACAGAAACATTTGCCCGGGCGTTGAAATTTTATTAAACCCCGGAAATTTCACAAAATACAAATGGCAGGACGGATCTGAGTTACCTATATATAAAGCGAAACTACCAGGACTTTATTCAGTTAATGTAACTGATAATAAAGGCTGTACAGCTATTGCTGAAGTAAAAATAAACAACCAATGCGATGATATTGTATTTCCAACTGCATTCTCACCCAATGATGATAAAAAGAACGATGAGTTTGGTCCATTGGGTACTTTATTAGCAATTAACGACTATAATCTTCGCATTTTCAGCAGGTGGGGTCAATTAATATTTACCAGTAACGATCCATTTAAAAAATGGAATGGAAAGAGCGATTCAGCAGGAACATATGTTTGGATTGCAAGCTATATTTTTAATGGAAAGCCCAAAACAATCCAGAAAGGAACTATTCTGCTGATTAAATAAACTCCTTATTTTTTATTAAAATTCGCACGAAATATCAACATTCAATTTTAGCCACTTTTTATTTTGTACTTTGCACCCAAGAAGATAAGGAGAAGAAAGAATGAAAATAGAATTCAATAAAAATCTGCAGTTTACTAAGCTAATTAAAGCCAACGGACAGTTAAAAGAATTTAACTTCAGGAAGATTAATGGTCAACCTGAGGGGTTGTTTTCTGTGGATGTAAGCGACGAGAGAGGCAATAGAAAGATTTTTAAAATGCAAAAAAAAGAGACCGGCTGGAAAATTCTCGATGAACAGCTTCCGGAATGGATTTCGAGTAATGAGAGTATCTTACATGACCTGATTGAACAGAATATACACGATTCATAATTCATACATAATTTTTTTAGTCAATCATTCTTAGTAGATATTTGGGTATTATTGCAATACTTCAAATGAGCATTTTGCATTGCACCAAAATGCATCCAATGCTATTATTCTTTGCTTCAGAAATGAAATAATTGTTGGCCAATGGTCTTTGTTTAAAACATTTACACCATCTATAGATAAATATATCCTGCTGAGGTGTTTTTTATTTTCATTTATCCATAACTCCTGCCAACTCCACTCCTCATTTACGATATTTTGAAGCATTGATTTCAACTGCTTAAATTGCTCAAAAAATAGTTGACGAAAAAACACATCATCGTTGTGGATTTCAATTGCTATTACCGCAAACTTAGTATCCGCATCCATCTTGAACTTTATATTTTTCACACCTGTCTTGTAATTGATCCAATTGATTGTTTCACCCTCTGCAGAAGGAACGGGTTTCATATATTGTCCAAAGGATGTCCAAAAGGATTTTTTTAATTGTGCAGTTTCTGTACGGGAATACATAAAAATAATTTGTTCAAACTATAAATTCTTCTATAAATAAAAAAGAAAACCCACCGAAAAAATCAGTGGGTTTTCTTTATCTTCTAAACCAAGGACAAACCTAATCAACAGATTGAAAAATAAATTCAATGGTCATACATTAGTTCTTCCTGGTATTGATATTAATAATCCATTCCACCCATACCACCTGGCATTCCACCTGGCATTCCTGCACCAGCAGATTTAGGCTCTGGTTTATCAGCTATAACTGCTTCTGTTGTTAACAACATACCCGCGATTGAAGCTGCATTTTCTAAAGCAATACGGCTAACTTTAGTTGGATCAATAACACCTGCAGCAAGTAAATTTTCATAAACTTCTGTTCTTGCATTGAAACCAAAATCTCCCGTACCTTCTTTAATTTTCTGAACCACAATAGAACCTTCAATTCCACTGTTTACAACAATCTGGCGAAGCGGTTCTTCTATAGCACGCTTAACAATTTGAACACCTGTTGTTTCATCTTCGTTTATGCCTTTTAAATTGTCAAGAGATGCAATCGCACGAATGTATGCAACACCACCACCGGGTACAATTCCTTCTTCAACAGCAGCACGAGTTGCATGAAGCGCATCGTCAACCCTGTCTTTCTTTTCTTTCATTTCAACCTCTGTAGCTGCACCAACGTACAATACTGCAACACCACCACTCAACTTAGCAAGACGCTCTTGAAGCTTCTCACGATCGTAATCTGAAGTGGTATTTTCAACTTGAGATTTAATTTGATTTACACGAGCAGTAATATCATCCTTCTCCCCTTTACCACCTACAATTGTGGTATTGTCTTTATTGATTGTAATACTGTCTGCACTACCTAGGTAAGTTAGGTCAGCATTTTCCAATTTGTAACCTTGCTCTTCGCTGATAACAATTCCTTTTGTCAGGATAGCAATGTCTTGTAGCATTTCCTTGCGACGATCACCAAATCCAGGAGCTTTTACAGCTGCAACTTTTAATGTACCACGCAATTTGTTTACTACCAATGTAGCCAATGCTTCACCTTCAAGGTCTTCAGAAATGATAACCAATGGACGACCACTTTGAGCTACTTTTTCAAGTATGTGAAGGATATCTTTCATAGAAGATATCTTCTTGTCGTAAATAAGAATGTATGGATTTTGTAACTCAACTTCCATTTTCTCACTATTGGTCACAAAGTATGGAGATATGTAACCTCTGTCAAATTGCATACCTTCTACAACTTCTACTGTTGTATCAGTTCCTTTAGCTTCTTCTACTGTGATTACACCTTCTTTTCCAACTTTTTGCATTGCCATAGCAATCAATTTACCGATGGTCTCATCGCTGTTTGCAGAAATAGTAGCAACCTGCTCTATTTTGCTGCTGTCATTTCCAACAGCCTGAGACTGAGAACGAAGGTTTTCAACTACAGCTTTAACAGCCTTGTCTATTCCACGCTTCAAATCCATAGGATTAGCACCAGCAGCTACGTTTTTCAAACCTTCGCTGATGATTGCCTGGGCCAAAACAGTTGCCGTAGTTGTACCGTCTCCCGCTAAGTCAGCAGTTTTTGATGCAACTTCTTTAACCATTTGAGCTCCCATGTTTTCAATTGGATCTTCCAATTCAATTTCTTTAGCGACTGTTACACCATCTTTGGTAACAGATGGAGCGCCAAATTTTTTCTCTATAACTACATTACGACCTTTGGGTCCTAGTGTTACCTTTACTGCGTTGGCAAGCGTGTCAACACCTTTTTTCATCTTATTTCTAGCTTCGATTTCGAAGAAAATTTGTTTTGCCATATTTTTTGATTTGATAATTTTAAAAATTGCTAAATTAAATTATTTGTTATTTGAGCAATTATACAATCGCTAAAATGTCACTTTCCCTCATGATAAGGTATTCGCCACCTTCAACTTGTATTTCTGTACCTGCATATTTGCCATACAATACAGTATCACCAGCTTTTACAGTTACCGGCTCATCTTTTTTTCCAGGACCCGCTGCTATTACAATACCTTTTTGAGGCTTTTCTTTAGCAGTATCCGGGATAATAATTCCACCAGCAGTTTTTTCTTCAGCCGCAGCGGGCTTCACAATAACCCTGTCATGCAATGGGGTTACTTTTAAATTTTCAGCCATAATTGTTAAGTTTTATTTTTTATAGTGAATAGTACAATTACCTCCATCAGCGACTTTTATGCCACCTGCGGAAAAAAGTCAAATTTGCAGGTTTTGGCAGCATTGGTGACAGTTAAAGGCTCTATTATTATGTAGAATTATAATTAGGTGACATTATATCATCAAACCGGGTCTTTCAAAATTGAACAGGAATTACATTGAATCACATTTTATTGCATTCATATGACTTAATGCCTTCTTGGGTTGAAGGTATATGATGTAAATTTGCACGTTAATTAAAAAAAATGAGCCGTAAAGGAAAGGTTTTGGTGGCAATGAGCGGGGGAATAGACAGTACTGTAACGGCCCTTATGCTACACCATGAAGGGTATGAAGTAGTTGGAATAACCATGAAAACATGGGATTATGCAAGCGCCGGCAGCAGCAAAAAGGAAACAGGCTGTTGTAATTTAGATAGCTTCAACGATGCACGTGCTGCTGCAGTTCACCATGGATTTCCCCATTTTGTGTTGGATATAAGGGAAGAGTTTGGAGATTTTGTTATAGAGAATTTTGTTGATGAATATATGGCAGGTCGCACGCCAAACCCCTGCGTAATGTGCAATACGCATATAAAATGGCGGGCTTTGCTAAAAAGAGCGAATGCGCTTGATTGCGACTTTATTGCAACAGGCCATTATGCAAAAGTAAGATTACATGACAATGGCAGATTCGTAATCAGCAAAGGAAAAGATGAAACAAAAGATCAAAGTTATGTGTTGTGGGGATTAGACCAGGAACTACTTAGCAGAACAATTATGCCATTAGGTATTTATCACAAGACTGAGATCAGGCAGATGGCGCACGATTTGGGCTATCCTGAATTGGCTAAAAAAAGTGAAAGTTATGAGATCTGTTTTGTGCCTGACAATGACTACCGTGGATTTTTAAAAAGAAGAGTAGATGGACTGGAAGAACTAGTTGCCGGAGGCAATTTCATTGATAAAACTGGAAAAATATTAGGCAAACACAAAGGCTATCCTTTTTATACCATTGGTCAAAGAAAAGGATTGGAAATAGCAATGGGCCGTCCGGTATTTGTGACGCATATTATTCCTGAAAAAAATACGGTAGTGTTAGGCGATATCGAAGACCTGGATGAAATAGGTATGAAAGTATCACGATTGAATATGGGAAAATATGAAACCATCACTTCAGGAATGGAGGCAATCGCTAAAATCCGATACAAAGACAGCGGTAGCTTATGCAACATGTATTCAACTGAAGGTGGATTGGATGTAAAATTCTACGAACCAGTAAAAGGCATAGCTCCGGGGCAAAGCGCAGTATTTTATGAAGGTGAAGATGTGATAGCAGGCGGAATAATTAACAGATTAAGCAATTTACCTGGCCCAACACATATAATTGAATCATGAAATAAACGTTAGGTTGTTTTACCTGTTGAAAAACTAATTACATTTACGTCAATGAAAAACATAATTATACAAGGATTTCTTATTGTTCTGTTGGCAGTTAGCTTTTCGAGCTGTAAAAAAGAGCAGGACACTTTCAGTTCGGAAAAAATGCTTGATTATTACCCTCTTGGGATAGGAAAAACATTCCTTTATCGGCTTGATTCTATAGTACCGTCTAGTGGAGGCCTTGCTTTGTTGGTCCATCCTTATCTGGCAAAAGACTCTATCGAAGCTACATTCAATGATAATCAAGGGAGACTTTCATACAGAATATTTAGATTGATTAGGGACACTGCACAAATGCAATCCTGGAGGTTTGCAGGCACCTATGTTGCTACACCAACCAACGAGTGGATTGAATATGTAGACAACAACATGAGATTTATAAAATTGCATTCCCCAATAAATAATGGCTATACCTGGAAAGCACATTCTTTCATTGACACTAAATCTTTGAATTCTACTGTACCTTATCTGGACGAATGGGAATACCAATATCAGGATTTTGGAGATCCATACACTGTTCTGAATAAAACATACGATAGTACAATTACAGTAATGCAACAGGATGAAACAACTCCGGATGGTCCATTTGATCCTAATAATTATCAGCAAAGAAATTTTGGAGTTGAAGTTTATGCAAAAGGGGTTGGAATGATTTATAAAGAATTTTTACATTGGACATGGCAAACTACTCCAAATGGCAATTATGAAGACGGCAGTTATGGTGTAAAATTGCAACTGATCAGCCACAATTAAAGGGGCAATAATTCTATATAAAAAGCATGAAAAGCATTAAACTGGTCGTTTTATTTAGTATTTTCTTTTGCGCTTCGAATGCACAATATTCAAAGATAGTTGTTCAATTTAAAGACAAAGCAAACAATCCCTTCAGTATTGGAAACCCTTCCACTTTTCTATCAAAACGTGCGATTGAAAGGAGAAGCAGGTATAATATTCTTATTGACAGTACAGACCTTCCTGTAAACCCAAAATATTTAGACAGCATTCGTTCAGCCGGCAATTTAAAAATCATTAGTACATCCAAATGGTTGAACCAGGTACTTATCCAAACAACAGATGGTGCTGCCATTGCTAAAATCAATTCTTTTCCATTTGTAAAGTCATCTAATGCTGTTGCGCCCAGGCAAATAAGCACCCACCAATCAAATAAATTTATTGAAGAAATAAACCCACTCGGCAGTGCAAAACCTTCCAAAGTAGAAGGCAATTCATTCGATTATGGAAACAACTTCAATCAGGTACACATCCATGAAGGAGAATACTTACACAACAAAAATCTAAAAGGAGAAAACATACAGATAGCAGTATTGGACGCAGGCTTTTCTAAGTATAAAACGGTGACAGCATTTGACAGCATCAGGCAAAGAGGGCAAGTTTTAGGTGAACGTGATTTTGTTGATTTTGATAACAGCGTTAATGAAGACGATTCACATGGGATGTATTGTCTAAGCACCATGTCTGCAAATTGGCCGGGCAAAATGGTTGGCACTGCACCCAATGCAAAATATTGGCTCATCAGAACAGAGAATGCCACAAGTGAATATCCTGTAGAAGAGTTTAATTGGGTTGTAGGGGCAGAATTTGCAGACAGTACAGGTTCAGATATGATATCCTCTTCTCTGGGATATTATGATTTTGATGACCCCGCTTTTAACCATACATACAATGACATTTACAATATGTCAACGACTGTAACAAAAGGGGCCGCAATAGCAGCAAGAAAAGGAATGATCGTAATGAACAGTGCAGGAAATGCCGGAGGCAGTTGGTGGCGATACATTGGTTTTCCTGCAGATGCAGATAGCGTTTGTTCTGTAGGAGCTACAAACACGCTTGGACAAATAGCGGGATTTAGTAGCATTGGATATCCTGGAAAAATAAAACCAAATATTGTATCTGTTGGCGCTGCCACTGTAATAGCAACGACGAGCAACGTTCCTGGAACTGGTAATGGCACATCTTTTTCAAATCCGAATGTAGCTGGCTTAATTGCTTGCCTTTGGCAGGCCTTTCCCCAGTTTAACAACATGAAGATTTTAGATGCAGTTTACAGAAGTGCCGATAAATATGCGAATCCAGACTCAGCATACGGATTTGGTATTCCAAACTTTAGAATAGCGTATGAACTTTTGCAAAAAGATGCCATCGGCGTTTCTTTTACCAACGAGTGGATGATTCCGGTACCTAATCCTTTTAAAAACAACCTTGCCATTTATGTTCAGTCGCCAGAGACGGGAAAAGTCCAATTGCGTTTGGTAGATGCCGCTGGCAAGTTAGTTGACGTGATTTATTACGATGCAGTAATGGGGCAACCAAGAAAGTTTGAGTTTACAAAAACAAAAAGTCTTCCCGCAGGTGTTTATGCTATCCAATACATCAGCAGTACATTAAAACGCGTAAAAAAGGTTGTGAAACAATAGTGATTAGTCCTTTTTAAATAATGCAGCAAATAAAGTGTCTGCTTGTACATCATAGCCCTTTAAATACTGCTGATTTATCATTGTGAGTGAAGAATGTTTCCTGATATGTGCAACAACCTCTTCGTTTTCTTTAGCAAATACAGAGCAAGTAATATAAAGAAAACAACCCCCTTTTTTCACAAGTTTCATGGCATTGTCTGCTATCGTTTTTTGCAGATTGCTATAATGGACAATTTCTTCCTTTTTAAAAAATGTAAGTTGTTCAGGCGTTCTTCCCCAAGTGCCTGATCCCGAACAGGGCGCATCGCAAATAACCAAATCTACTCCTTTATCAATTAATGCAGAAGAAGAATAATTACTAACTGACAGGTCGGCTACAAATGATTGATACATCTCTATTCCAGCTTCTCTAAAACGTTTTGAAAGATTTTTGAGAATGGACATCCTGAGATCGGAAACGGTAAGCTGAATGTGCCCAAAAATATCTACAGCCATTATTGATTTGCCTCCACTTGCTGCACAACAATCCCAAACAGATGGATTCCGGGGAAACTGAATTGATGAAAATAATGATCCGGTCAGCTGTGAACTATAATCCTGAATAACAACATCCTCATTGATTTTCAGAATCTCGTCGAGCTTTGTTCCGTTTTCAAATGAAATACAGTTTTCGCTGACCACTTGAAAATTAAGATTTGCTTGGTTCAATTTATTTAATACTGATGGCCGTTTATTTGGACGTATGCGTACAAATAATTTTGGCTGAAGTAGATATGAAAAACCAAATGGCGTCGCATCAATTTCTTTGGAAAGTTCATCATTTAATGGAAACAACGCTTCTATATTTACGCCAGCGAATTCTAATTTTTGTTTTGTGTTTATACCGATTGCCTCATTCCATTCAGGCTTGTGTTCAATCAAATATTCATTGGAAGAATGATTGCCTAAAAACAAGCTCAACGATAACCGATCTTCAATAGGTTTCTCAGCAAATAAATTTCCCAGTCTGTAATAGCTGTAACACAAGCCTGCTATATTTTTTCGATCCTTTGATCCATACTTTTTTTCTTTCGAGAAAAAAGTTTTGATGAACGCTGCGAATGGAATTTGACCATCATAGACACTAATCAAGTGCTTAGCCGTTTTGAAATGAGCGAAATATCTTGACAAAATGAAATGATTTATAAATAGAAAGAACGCAGAACAAATAAATTTTCATGCTTTATTGAACATGAATGTTCACAGTTCTACGTCCTTAAAATAAAAAATTAAACTATTTTACGACGACTACCTTTTGAATGTATTGCTCATCATTGTAAAGCATTTTCACAATATAGGTGCCGGCGGCTAACTTATTAGTAGCAATAGATATAGTTACACCTTCAACTTCAGTAATCTTTCTAATCAACACTTTGCCTGACAAATCAGCAATTTCAATCACTATTTTACCAACAACATCTCTGTTTATTTGCAATTGAATCTTTGTAGTGGCCGGATTAGGATAGACAGTGAACCTTGTGTTGAAAGGAATATGTAAGACCAATACCTGGCTATATTTATACTTTCCATCTTTATCCATTTTTTTCAGGCGATAATAAACTTGTCTTCCCCTATTCTGTGTAGCATAATCTCTAAAAGTATAATGCTCTAAGTTTGATGCATTTACCTGACCAATGGTTACAAATGATGCTCCGTTAAAACTCCGCTCTATTTCGTACCTATCCAAATTTTGCTCATTCTTTACAACCCAATCAAGATAAATATTTTCTCCGATTAATTTTCCTTTGAAAGAAACAATATCAACAGGCAAAGTACTCAGGCCTGGACATAGTGCGTTCCAAACCAAATCCACAAACTCGGGGCGATCAACATATGGGTTTCTATTTTTCTGAAAACTATAAGCTCCATTGTTGCGAAGTTGTTCTTTATTACTTACAGGGTCTAATAGGTGCCAATTGAGCATCATTTGAAGGAATGGCACATCAACACTGGGATATTTATTCGGTTCAAATGCTTGCAATGCCTCCGTATTATTGCCATAAGTCGGCATATTATCTTCATAGCGGGTTACAAAATATAAGAATGCCCGAGCTACGTCCCCTTTAAAGGAGTCAATTGGTTCGAAAACAGTACCTGATACTCCTGCAATGGAAGAGTTACCTAATTTGCTACCATTCATACTGGTAAAGGAAGCTGAACCCACTTCACCATATGGCCAGCTTGCTCGCTTACCGTTTACAGCTTTATCAACTGGGAAAATGTGTAAATAATCAGCTCCGGGTCCAGAGGTACTCCCACCAAACCAACTCAGCGGAACAGTGTGTTCACGAATTCCGCCATCGGCTGCAAGAACGA
>JANPHE010000149.1:0-1539 GCA_031424295.1 Segetibacter sp.
AATTGTTCCTGTTTGTATGTTTATTTTTTCAAAATCGTCCCAGGTGATCATAAATAATTATTTTTATCAAAACTAAACACAAAAAAGTATGAAAAGAAGTGCAACAGCAGTATGGAATGGTTCAGGTAAAGAAGGTACCGGTACCCTAACCACTCAGAGTACTGTATTAAACAATTCGCAGTATTCTTTTAAAACGCGTTTTGAAGATGGCATTGGAACCAATCCGGAAGAGTTGATGGCAGCAGCACATGCCGGTTGTTTCAGTATGAAGTTGAGCTTTGTACTTGGCAATTCAGGTATTGTACCATCAAAAATTGAAACCAATTGTACCATTACAATGGAAGATGGCGTGATTAATAATTCACACATTGATTGTACGGTTACTGCTGAAGGATTAACGGCTGAGGCATTGGAAGTTGCAACTAAGGATGCCAAAGAAAATTGCCCGGTTAGTAAAGCTTACAATATGTCCATAACTATGGATGCTAAGTTGGGTTAAGACTTTTTTAGTTTGTTTTATTGGGCCACTGTTAGCAGTGGCTTTTTTATTGATTGCAACTGATCCCTTTATTCATGTCAAATGAGCCAAGTACAATTGATCACTTGTCTGTATTCTTTGACGTGATATTGAAGCTTTCTTAAAAAGCTATAGGATTAAAAATGGAAAGGGAACCAACCTTTTTCTGCATTCATGTGCTTAAGCTTGTTTGATAGTTGAACCAGTTCCAAAGAAAAATATATTCTAAAAAGAGTTTATGAATTAAGGAGGGAATGAAATCTGGTCGTATATTGCCGTTATATTGGTAACCGATGAAAAAAACTGCTTTTTGCGATTTGCAAAGCTGTGCACTGTGTCGTGGCTGTTTAAAAGAATGGATGCCGGCTTTGGATGCCAACAGAAAAACTGAGCAATATTCCAAGGGTAATCAAATTTTTAAAGAAGGTGATGCCGTAAAGGGTCTTTATTTCGTAGTATCAGGTAAGGTTAAGGTTTATAGAAAATGGGGAGAGGATAAAAGCCTCATTATGAGATTTGTGAAGCCTGGTGAAATATTTGGACATAGGGGGATGGGAGAGAAGTACTATCCGGTTTCAGCCGCGGCTATAGAGAACGCTGTGGTATGTTTTATTGAGTACAGTTTTTTTATTAGTTCATTAAAAGTCAACCACCAATATGCATTTGATTTGCTTCAGTTTTTTGCGGAGGAGTTACAAGAGTCTGAACGCAAAATGACTTATTTGGCACACATGCCTGTAAAAGGAAGAATTGCCTATTGCCTGTTGAAGCTAAAGGAGAAATTTGGATTAGATAAAAAAGGATGCCTTAATATTGCGATTAGCCGAAATGATATTGCTTCCTATGCCGGAACTACTTATGAAACTACTTTTAGAACGATGAGCGAAATGATAGATAATGGGATGATTGCATTCCACGAAAAGAAGATTATCTTATCTGATATTTCAGCATTGGAATTGTGATATAAAGAAGAAAATATATTTTGATGTGAACGCAATTGACATTAGATTAGTTGACATTAA
>JANPHE010000150.1:0-5173 GCA_031424295.1 Segetibacter sp.
TTAAATTTCGCTAGATTGATCAAAATAAAACAAATAATGAGAGAATTTCATAACTAGTATTGCAAAAAATACCAGATTTAAATTGTCATTTTTTATTAAATAGAAAGTATGTGGGTTTTTTATTAGTTAAAATTTACCGCAGGTTTTAGTATCCCTGCCACTATTGGTAGTTAACTTCAGGAAGGCAGTTTTTTATTTTCTAATATCCTCATTTCTTTTATTGATAATAGTTTGCAGTTGATAATTACACTTTGGAAAATTTCGGTAAATTATAAAGATCAAAACAACGGGAAATTCTATTTGTTGATACACTTTTTTATGACCTTCTCAGAAATCTCAGATGCAAGAGAACTCATTGTAAATAATTAAATATTTTCTAAATGGTTTTTGCTAATTATTTCTATTTAACAGTTTTCTTATTCTACGATTAGTCACTCCCTACGGATCCAGTCATTTCAATATTTACAACATGAAAAATAACAATTCTAAATAAATCATGTAAAGTATATTGAGTGGTTTTCTAGTTTAATGAAACGAAAAGCAAAAAAATTCCCTTACTAAAAGGTCGTACTTGTAACGTGAATGCAGCTTTGTATTTTTACTCTATAACAAACTATTTTTTTACCCATATCTGCCAACTTGCTATGGTTCTTTGTTATTCCCACAAAATCAAACATCTTTGCAGCAATACAAATGCTTGAATTATCTTCAATATAATAATAAACGATTGATATGTCTGTAGTTGATTTAATAATGCCAAAGCTGGGAGAAAGTATTATGGAGGCCACTGTGCTGAAATGGTCAAAAAAGGTGGGTGATAAAGTAAGCCGCGACGAGACTGTATTGGAAATAGCAACCGATAAAGTTGACAGCGAAGTTCCTTCTACAGCAGAAGGTATTCTAACCGAAATACTTTTTAAAGAAAATGATGTAGTTCCTATTGGTACTGTTATAGCTCGTATTGAAACCAATGGTAATGCTACAGGTCAAAGCCATACTTCTCCTACCGTTTATGACACCCAATCTGATGAAGTGGTTTTGCAAAAAACTGCGGTTGATGAAGTCCCAATACCTTATGTTCCTACAGGCTCACAACCAGCAAACGTACCATCGTCGGGTAGCAATAAATTCTATTCGCCATTGGTATTAAACATTGCCAACAGCGAAGGCGTATCAATGACTGAACTTGATCGCATTCAAGGAACGGGCAACGAAGGCAGGGTGACGAAGAAAGACATACTGCAATATGTCACAAACAAGAAATTAAGTCCTTCTACAGAACATTCTTCTCAAGTAACACAAGTATCTTTTAACCAGGTAGCACCTCCTGTTCCTATAATAGAAGTGATTTCAGAACAACCTTCATATTCCAATCCAACCGGCAATGTAGAGATCATAGAAATGGATCGGATGCGAAAGATGATTGCCAAGCATATGGTCATGAGCAAGCAGACAAGTCCTCACGTGACCAGTTTTGCAGAAGCCGATGTGACCAACATGGTAATGTGGCGCGAAAAAGTGAAAAAACACTTCGAAAAAACTGAGGGAACAAAAATCACCTTTACGCCAATGTTTATAGCCTGTATTACCAAGGTGATCAAGCGATATCCATACATAAACTGTTCAATCGATGGCGATAGAATAATTTTAAAGAAAGATATCAATATTGGAATGGCAACCGCATTACCTAGTGGCAATTTAATTGTACCTGTAATTAGAAACGCGGACCATTTAAATTTGGTGGGACTTAGCAAAGCTGTTAGCAATATGGCCGAAAATGCCCGTAGCAATAAGCTAAAACCTGATGATACAAATGGTGGCACTTTTACATTAACAAATGTGGGCACTTTCGGAAGTCTAATGGGCACTCCTATCATAAATCAGCCGCAAGTAGCTATTATGGCTGTAGGTGCCATTAAAAAGCGTCCAGTTGTAATAGAAACAGCAGAAGGTGATGCAATAGGAATTCGGCACATGATGTATCTATCACTTAGTTACGATCACCGTGTGGTTGACGGTAGCATTGGAGCAAGTTTCTTAACTGATGTAGCCAGAGAATTTGAAAATTGGGACATCAACAGAGAATGGTAACGAAGTAATAAACCATTTCCTGCATTTATTTAATGAAGTATTATTCGCATAAATTAAAAGTCATAACATCTATCGTTATGGCTTTTTTATTTTCTTTTGCAGGATTTGGACAATCCAATTATCTGGGTACATGGAATGTGATAAATGCAGAATATTTCCTGACTAGGAAATGGGCCTTATGGGGTGAAATTCAAACAAGGTCTCAAAAGGTTTATGCAGATTTTTCTTACCATGAACTGAAAGGCGGATTTAGCTATAGACCCAATAAAACGATGGGGCTTCTTTTTGGCATTGGCCAGTTTGCCACTTATTCCAATGGAGGCGATTTTAAATCCCCTGTGATTACCCATGAATTGAGGATGTGGGAACAAATGACTCTGGTAAACAATATAGACAGAATAAAACTGGAACACCGGTACCGGACAGAGCAAAGATGGCGTGGTGATGAGTTTAGAAACCGGTTTCGTTACAGAATTAACCCAATCATACCTATCAACAAGTCAAACATTGAAAAGGGTACCATTTTTGCCACCATTTTTGATGAAATATTCCTTTCTGATATTGCTCCCCATTTTGAACGAAATCGCTTTTTTGCAGGTTTGGGTTATCAACCAAGTAAAATAATGACGATTCAATTTGGTTGGGTCCGTCAATATGATTTTACAATATCAGGAGGTGGCATAAACAAAGACTTCTTACAGACCAATATTCTATTCAAATTTAACCAGCAAAAATCCACCAACGGTCAACATCCAAGTGCAATGGATTAAAAAGGCTTTTATTATTTTACTATTCTACTTTTTTCAATTACAAGCATTTTTCACCAATATTTCATGCTAATGAGGAATTTTTAATTTCTAGCATAATTGTTGGTTACCAATAAAATGCTGGGCTTCACAAAACTATTATTGATGTCACTAAAATACTTACATGGTTTTGAGCGTATATAGTAGTGTAATGCTCTATGTTGTATATTTAATAACAAAAACCATTTACAATGAAATCATTATCTGAATCATGGTTTACCGAAGGGTACATAGATTTTGAATTGAAGAAGTACACACTTCTGGCCTATCTCACTGAGGTAAATAATTGTTTTAATCAAAACATGTTGTATCCCCAACTTGCAGACGTTATTTTTCATTACAACAACATCCTCTCTTTCCGAAAGAATAAAAAATTCTTACAAGAACATTTTCCAAAACAACTAACAGATGTTAACATTAATAAATTGCAACTTGCTTATGAAAAAATGATAGAAGACGATGAAGTCATGCAGGAATTAGAAGATATTATTGGTTACTCCGTAGATGAAATAAAAAATACCATAAAAACCGGCGCAGAAATTTATGAGTTCGTAGAAACGAAGATGAATATTGAACCTGTTGGGTTGGTGCCGCTTGATATAAATGAAGGCTACCTGCTACTAAAAGATGGCACTTTTAATACGACAAGAGTTTATCAATACAGGCTAACATTTTTTGAAAAACACGATGAGAAGTACCGCGGCATTCGTACAGACTATCTTCATAATTGGCAACGATCTGTTAGCAACTCACCAGAGAATATTAAAAGTGAATTAATAAGAAACAGAAAAGAACTCCCAAATCCTGCTGTTTACCATATTGAAACGGAATTGGTCTATCCATTAGAAGAAACGTTGTTACCAATTGCTATCAGGAGTTTTGTAAAATATATAAGCGCCTAAGGTGGTCAGTAAGCAACAACAACTTTGCGTTGTTTGATGATCCTCAGCATTTGCAACAATACTGCTATTAGTATTAAACTGAAGCCAATGTAAAACCAATTGCTAAGGTCTTTGTTTTCTTTATAAACTACAAAGGCAAGTACTACTCCATAAACCGGTTCCAGATTGAGCGTAAGGTTTTGTGTAAAGGCTGAAATCTTTCTCAATGCTTGTAAGGATAAATCCATAGCCAGGATGGTACAAACCCAACTTAACAATAATAGCCATATCCAGTCCGTCTTACCCGGAACCAAATGTTCGGTTGGAAACACCCACAAATAAACCGGCATGATTAAAGTTAGAAATACCAATCCACCTGTCAGTTCATACATCATCATTACTTTGGGAGCAGTATAAGAAACCTGTTTCTTGTTTAAAATAGCAAACAAACAACTAAGTATGGTACATATGATGCCAAGAATGATACCTGTTTTATACCTTGGATCGAAGTGAAATATTAGGAAAATGCCCGTGATGCCGATGGCACCTAATAATACTTCTATTAATTTAATTTTACTTTTCGTCATTAATGGTTCTAAAATGGAAGTGAAAAGCCCTGCAGAGGAAAGGCATGTTAAAGCAATAGACACATTGGAATATTTAATGCTTCCATAAAAAAAACACCAGTGTAATGCTATGATGGCACCAATTCCAAATAATTGTCCTCGTTGCTTTTTAGAAACTGTCTGCAATTGGCCACTTACTCTAACTATGATGTATAGAGAAACAATTGTAATGAGTAGTCGATACCATACAAGTAAACCTTCATTTAGTGAAATGGAACGCCCCAAAACACCCGTAAATCCCCACAGAAATACAGCAATATGTAGTTTGATAAGTGCCTGCTTCATTAAGCAGTAAAGATATAGAAAGGCATTGCGCAAAATGGTAAAATATGTTAGGCAGACGCCATCTCTGAATTATTCTTCACCTTTCTGCGGTAATTTTTAAACAAGCTTTGCCATTGAATTTTTAAAACCCCAATGACACCTTCCTTTAAAATGCCTTTACTCATCTTGGAGGTACCGTTGATGCGGTCAGAAAAAGTAATCGGCACTTCCTGTATTTTGAATCCAAGTTTCCAGGATGCAAATTTCATCTCAATTTGAAACGCATAACCCACAAATTTTATCTGGTCAAAGTTGATTGTTTGAAGCACTTCCTTTTTGTAACAAATAAAACCGGCAGTCGGATCATTAACCGGCATCCAAGTAATCATCCTGGTATAGATCGCACCACCTTTGGAGTAAAATCGCCTGTCCCATGGCCAGTTTTCAATTTTTCCACCCAACACATACCTGCAAGATGAGTAAAGGCATTTTAAAGGAAGGTGTC
>JANPHE010000151.1:0-9270 GCA_031424295.1 Segetibacter sp.
ACTTTTTTATATAAAATCAAACAAGTAACCCAATATCCATTACAGCATAACCAAATCCATATTTGCCAAAATGATTGCCATTATAAAACATAATCAGCTGCTGCCCGATTTGTAGAACCTGTGGATAAGACATCATTTGAGAATCCCAATCATCTTTACTTAATGATATTCCCGCCAGTTCATCATTTCTTTCCCAATTAATAAAATCTTTGCTTGTTGCATAACCAATTCTATAGGAATTACTACCCCCTCTGAAATTTTCAATTTTTCGATAGCCATACCAGGTATGGTAAACTTGTTTGTATCTTATCACAGTTGGACGGCTAATACACTCATCCTTTTTTATTTGTTGAAAAAGTGGTTTCTGTTGAGTTTCCCAATGAATGCCATCAGATGAAACTGCTCCTTTTAATGTGTAAACGGGCTCATGCTTTCCATTCTCAGGTACCCATGCCGTTGTTGAAGCATACATCATTTTGAAATGACTTTCATCATCAAAAACAAAGGCACCATTCGCCAGGTACGGGTTGTCTGTACTTTTTCCAATAATAGGTCCTTCACTATAACGAAAAAAAGTATCACCATCATCATTGCTGATAGCAAGTCCAATCCATGTTTCGTAAGGAACAGAAACACCTCTCATCCATCCGGTGTAATAGAGATAGACTTTTTCATCAATTCTTATAACACCAGTGGGATGTATGCCAAATTCATCGAAAGCACCAAGATTCCCCAAATCCAATATTGGTTTTGGATGAATATATAGCACGTTTGATGGATCGTTTTTATCAACATCTATATAAGCTATGTGGCTTACAAACAATCCGCTTCTATCAGGTATTGGGCGACAAGTAAAATATATTCTCAGTACGTTTTCTTTCTCCAAAATTGTAGGCACCTGAGAGTAAGCATTCATCCAATCGAAGCGATAGGATGGGTCAAAAATTAAACCACGTTTTTGCCATAATTCATTCATAAGGCGCAACCCGGCTTTAGCAATGAAAGGTCGCCTGATACTTCTTCCAGATATAAAAACCCTTTGTCTTTCCGAAGTAAAATTTTGTTCTCAAACACAAATACGATTTCGTTATCTTCATAACACGAGAGAGAAAGTATACTAAAGTTGTGGTTAATAAACTTAGCATTTTTAACTACAAAAGTTTTGCCTTGAGCTACAAAACATGCTCCCTGAGAACGAGTATTAAAGGCTTTAATCGTTCTAACAATGCTATCTGCGTTTTGTGAAAAATTAATATCCTTATCAGTAGTTTTAACTTTGTAGCTAATGAGGTCAGAAGTGACCTTTTGTTTACTTTGTCCAATAAAATTATTATTCAAAGCAAGATTAAAAACCTGTTTCTCTGCTTGAAAGGTAAGTTGATAAAGCAAAGCACAATCAAGGTCTGTAGAATAATCAATTTTAATTTGAGCAATAATATCGCCATCATCAATCTTATCATTCATAAAGTGGCAAGTAGCGCCACTATCTTTTCCAAACAAAACAGCACCGGGAACCGGGTCTTTACCCCTTAGATCAGGCAAATAAGATGGATGAATATTTATGAAAAACTTTTGATTCCCTTTTGTTAAATGGGTGATTGGCAAAATATAGGGAAGACCATTGGCTATAAAATGCGTAAAATTAAGTTGATCCAATTGTATAATAAAATCCTTACCATTTGCTATTGTTTGAAAAGAAATGCCTCTTTTTGTTAATTCCTTTTCGAGAAAAGAACCTTCTACAGCAAATACCTGAATAATATCAAGATTTGCTTTAAGCATTTCCTCTAAAACAAAAAACCGATTTCCAGCAAAAACGAAAGTTGGATTCAAGTAAGTGTACTGATTATTACTAATAAAAGAGAGAAGGTCAGGAAGACTTCAATAGTATTAAAGTCTTTTAGGTTTGATGTTGAGTGATGAAATTATAAACTACTGAAGCTTGACATCTTCAAGAACTGTTTAGCAGATAAACGGATAGGCTTAGAAGATTCGACTATTACTACCTTATCTTCATCAAGACTTTTTGTTACTAATGCATTGGCTCCTATAAAACAATTCTTTCCAATGGTAATACTGTGACCTATTGTTGCATTAATGGCCAAAAAAGCATTTGCACCTAAAATAACATTGCCACCAATATTGCATGATGAAGTTAGCCAACAATTATCTTCAATAATGGAATGATGGCCAATGAGCGTGCCGCTCCAAACGAAGACATTGTTGCCCAATGTCACACAGGGGTGGATGATAGCAGGGGACATAATGAAGCAATTATAACCTGTCGCTACATTAGTTGGAACATTAGCCAAAGGGCTTATAACACTAGTCAAAGAATAGCCTTTATTTATAGCTTCTTTGCACTTCGCTTCGCGAAGTGCGTTTAGGTCATGATAGCCGATTGCAACGAAAAAATTGTGAGATTCAGGCGAATACTTTTCGTGAACTCTTTCAAAAGGAACCACCGGCAAATCAAGAAATGTGTTCGCAGTTTTGTATTGCTCATCTACACAAAATGCAACAACATTAAAGCCGCATTCATGCTTTGCATAATAATGAACGACTTCTGCAATTTTCCCAATACCGAAAATAATGAGGTCTTTTGTCATAAGAAGATGTTTTAACTTTCAATCAGGTAAAACCAGAAGTGATAATATTTAGAAAGATTACCTTGAAATTATTTTAGTGCTACTAATTTTTTTCTGTCAATTTTTCCATTACTGTTTTTAGGCAATACAGGCAAAATAGCAACAATTCTTGGAATCATGTAAGGTGGCAGCATCTGCCTAATGTCTGCTAAAATAGTTTTATCGTCTTTCTTACTATCAGCAAGACTCACAAAGGCTTTTATTTGACCAAGTTCAGCATTTATTTTTTCATATATAACGCCCACTTCATTTATATAAGACAAAGAGGAAAATGCAGCTTCTATTTCTTCAAGTTCTATTCGATAGCCCATGTGTTTTACCTGATTGTCCACTCTGCCTTTAAAATGTAAATATCCATTATTTGCACGTTCAACAAGATCGCCTGTTTTGTACATGATCTGCCTGTATCGGCTTTCAGGATTTTGAATGAAGGAGGCGTCGGTTCTTTGAAAATCATTGTAATAGCCTAAGCCAACGCAGGGTCCGGTAAGCGCTAACTCGCCAAGGTTTGGATTACTTGCGTCAAGGGGAATAATGTAGTAACCGAAATTGGGTGCTATAAAACCAAGAGGCGCCAACTCGTTCATGATTTCAAAATCACTTTCATTTATGATATAAGAGGAACAAATACATGTACATTCTGTTGGGCCATACACATTATACAAAGTCATTCGATCGCCAAAAAGATCATACAACTGCTTTAATTTGTTTTTTGGGAAACCCTCTCCACCAAATGAAATGCGACGAACCGTTGCAAAATCATTTTTTGTTAACGCCTTAGTCGTTAATAAATAAACCAACAAGGAAGGAACAGAAAACCAAACTGTGCATAGTGATTGATTAATTGCCTCTACTAATTGCTTAGGAGATTTTGCCAACTCATGAACAATAGGGACTAACGTAGCTCCATTAAACAGTGAAACATAGTAATCAAAAACTGAATTATCAAAGTAAACTGGATTGGCGTTTGTAAAAATGTCTTCCTCAGTTACATCAAAAGTATGCTTGCCCCATTGAATAAAATTGAGGACGTTGTTGTGGCTCATAACAGCACCTTTTGGGAAACCTGTAGAACCTGAAGTGAACATTATATAAGCAGGGTTAGAACCATTGATATCGTGTGTTAATGAAAGATTGTCAGCGCTTAGTTCATTTATTTTTTGCTGAAAATCTAGGCTGCAAAGAAAAATACACGAAGTAACTGAATAATGCTGTTGAATGTTAGCTGAAAGTTCTTCGATTTGTTGGTCAATGAAAATAATGTTTGGCTGACAAGTGTCAAGTATTTTATGTAGTCTCGCCCAGGGACTACTTGTGTCAAGGTTGGTGTAAATAGCACCAATCTTCAAGCATGCCAACATCAACGAATAAGCATAAAGAGACTTTTCATTAAAAATGGCAACCAAACTTCCTTTACCAATATTTTGCTGCAAAAGATAACTGGCCAATTGATTCGACAAACAATTTATATCCCGATAAGTAAATGATTGACCGTTCGGGTATTTGAGTGCATTTCTATCACGATGTACTTCTGCAACATCATAAAACTTAAGCCCAAGATTGTAATGATAATTTGTCTGTATCATTTTCAAATATTTAACCCTCCATCCACAGACAAAATTTTTCCATTGAAAAATTCATTTTGAATAATAAACTCAACAGCAGAAAGCAGTTCATCCATGTGGCCGAGCCGGCCCAAAGGAATACTTTTTTGCCACTTAGTTAACATGCTTTCGCTAAGGCTATCCTTATTACTTGGAGTATCAAAAAAACCGGGAGCAATGCAAGCGCACCTGATTTTAAACATACCCAATTCTTTGCTCCAAGTTTTGGTTAACGCCTCTACTGCAGCTTTACTAGCAGAATAAGCTGATTGACCAACATTACCCTGTGCGGCTATGCTGCTGACATTAATGATAACTCCTTTTTGCCTCTTTGAAACCAATTGCTCTACAACATTACTGGTAACATAAAAGACACCATTAAGATTGATGTCTATAACTCTTTTCCAATTAGAGAGGTTGTGCTTTTTATCAGGTCTTGCCATCAGGTTTACTAATGGCTCGCTATGAATAATGCCAGCGTTGTTTAGACAAACATTTATGCCACCGTCTTGCTCAAAAACTTGTTTGATAACTTTTTCAACTGAAAATGGATTGCTAACATCGCAAACATGGGTGATTAACTTTTCATGAGAGGGAAGCAGTGACAATTGTTCCTTATCATAATCAATTATTACAACTTTGGCTACCTTTTCTAAAAGACCGTTGGCAATAAAATTACCAATGCCTTTGGCACCTCCGGTTATCAATATTTTAGCGTCAGATAATTGCATTTACAATTCTTTTCCTTTTGAGGTGATAGCATTTTTAATATCTCCCACAGTTTGCATGCCTGCTATTTCATCCCCGGTTAATTCAATCTCATATTCTTCTTCCAATTTTGTTATAAAAAACATATGCGCCATTGAATCCCAATCACCAAATGAATTGATGTTTTGGGTGTCTTTCAAAGTATCCAGGTTTTCATTAAAACTGTCTTTGAGTATGGATGCTAATTTCATTTTTGTTTGATTTTAAAATTTCTTGTTCTGCTATTAATAATTTGACTTTTGTATTCATGCTAATCTGTCAATAATCATATACCAAGTACTGGAAATTCTATATTAGCGTGTAATTGCTTAGCAATATTTTGGTCTCCTCGATGCCATTAAACATCAACACATCAATAATTGAAAGATAGGGAACGAAATCATTTTTCCCGAACTGAACATAGCTTATTTCGTCCATTTTTATAAAATTAAGTTGCACGTTTTGTTGGTCAAATTGCTCCTTATTATAAAGTGATTGGCCATTGATAGGATTGATATAATTAGTAGCATTCAAAAGGTTACAAATGGATAAAATTTTTTCACCACCCGGCATATCTTCTTTTGTTTGATAATCCATTTTGCTCGAGAATTTAAACTGTGTCTTCATCTCTAACAAATCAGCTATAGATATTATGCTTTCACAAGTTATTTCGCTAATATTGGTGTAGTTTTTGGCATGTATAAAATGCTGTAACCAATCATAAGTTTCTGCGTAGAAGGGCGCTTTTTTATAATTGAACTCAATTGATTTCAAAAAATCCTTTCTCCATTTAGGGAAATCCGCTAATTCAATTTCATTAATTTTCCTATTCTGACTTGCCTTAATTAATGGAACAGTAAACATAGTGGCTTTACCTTGCTGCAAAGTTTGATTGCGATTAATCCATCCTTTATTTATAAAGTTTACATCATCGAAAAACACAAAAGTATCTGATGCATTTACCAATTGATAGTATCCAAGGTAAGCTAAAAGATAGGGCTGCATTACGGCTATTGTCATTTTGCACCTGCATTTACCAAGTTAGCAATTCGCTCTACATCACTGTTTGGCAAATCGAAATAGAGTGGCATTGATAAGACTGTTTTACTAATAGATTCAGAAACAGGGCAGGATTCTGGGTACTTAATAAATGGCAATTTATTTAGTGATGGATAAAAATATCTGCGAGCAGAGATGCCATTATCCAAAAGAACTTGCCTTGTCTGGAGTAATACATCCTCACTACTAAATACTATTGGGTAATATGCATAGTTATAAGTAAAGTCCATCGAAGAAAAAGGTCTCTTCACTTTACTAAAATCAAGAATAGAATCATAAATCTCAAAAATTTCCTTCCGCCTTTCAATAATGGTGTTTATTTGTGGCAAAACACACAAACCCATTGCTGCATGAAACTCTGAGTTTTTTGCATTTAATCCGACTGAATAATAGTCATCGCCAATATGTCCAAAACTTCTCATTAATGAAAGGGTTTCGTTCAATTCTTCGTTATTTGCGATGATACAACCACCCTCAACTGTATGAAATACTTTAGTTGCATGGAAACTACAGGTTACAATATCGCCATAACTTAAAAGTGATTTGCCTTTATAAGTACAACCAAATGCATGTGCAGCATCGTAAATTACTTTAAGATGGTGCTTCTTAGCAATAGCTTCAATCCTTTCAACATCGCAAGGAAAACCATAAACATGGGTAGCCATGATTGCTTGTGTATCGTCAGTAATAGCAGCTTCTATTTTTTCTGCATCAATACAGCATGAGTTTGGATCAATATCAACAAAAACAGGAGTACATCCTTCCCATAAAATGGCATTTGTTGTGGCTACATAAGAAAATGGAGTAGTAATAACCTCTTTAGTGATTCCAAATGCCTTCAAAGCCATTTGCAAAACCACCGTTCCATTGGTACAAAAAAGAAAATTATTAACGCCAAGGTAGTCTTTCAGTTTTTGTTCTAATTCCCTAACCAATTCGCCATTGTTTGTTATCCATGCATTGTCCCACGCACGTTTAAGAATGGTAGTGTATGCTTCAAAATCCGGTAAATATGTCTTAGTTACATTGATCATTTAATCTACTTTTCTGTCAATTCAATTCAGCAAAATTTCCTGATTTAGATATCAATTTTCCATAAAGATCTAACCTCAATTCTCCCACTTTTTCAACAGTATATTTTTGCATGATTAAACCATAGGCATTTTGTATTAACTTATTTACCCAAGCTGAGTTCTTTGTTAACATCCCAATTCGCTCTATGATTTCATTTGGAGTATTTGCTATCAATAATTCTTTATTATCTACCGCACCTAAACCCTCACACCCAACCGAAGTAGATATAACAGGCACACCTAATGAAAATGCATCTAGCAACTTAGTTCTGATACCGCTTCCAATCCTCAACGGTACAATCATAATTGCATTTTGCATTGCAGCATTCAGGTCATCTACAAATCCAACGAATTCAATTCCTTTGAATTTTTTAAAATTTGCCTTTGCTCCTTCAGACCAATTTCCAATAACAACCAACTTAAGATTATACCTATTAAAAATCTCTTCCGACATTTCGTTTGCGTACCATTGCAATGCATCATAATTAGGCAAATGATAATGAGGCCCAATAAATACTAACTTGTTAATTGTGCAGGCTTCATCACCAATAACCTTAATGGATATATTATTTACCGGAAATGGAATAGCTTCAATAATTGTATTTTTAATTATTGTTATCAATTTCTCCCGATCCTCTAAATTAAAAGTAATAACAGCATCAAACTTGTTTAAAAAAGCAGCTTCAATATTCTTTACATAGTCCCTTAAATAATCCGTATAAACTACAGTTTGATTCTCCAATTTACAAGCTTGTTCTACGCTAGTAAACCTAAGATCATGATGAACCAATACAGATTTAATATTTGATGGAATTACGTTAACCAGATCAGCATTATCAATAAAATCCACCTGTATTAGATCTGGTTGTTCATTATGAATTATTGCTAATAATTGATTGATAATTGCAGGCTTTCTTGGTCTCGTAGGATAAATAAACAAATTGTTGTCGAGGATTGAAGAGGATTTTTGTTGCTTTTTATTTACAGCCTTTTGGAAACGCCACTGTAATTGATTGACCTTATTTAAAATAGCATTGGCAAAACTCTTAGTTGGTTTAGGTTCCAAGGCATCTAGAATTTCTATTCTTAATTCAGGCAATACAATATTTAATTGCCTTGCATCTTCATAAATGCCTGAGTAACTATTTTCTGATACCAAAATTACTTCATTCTTCCTGCACAAATATCTAATGATGCCAAATTGGGCAACTTTTCCCCCTTCATTTAAAGGGTAAGGAAAGATATGAGTGAATAATAAAATTTTCATTTCAAACCTTATAAGAAAGCCCCCTTCTTTTTAGAAACTTTTCGTGCTTTCGATATTTTTCTAAGCTGCCAAACAATGTCCCAACAAAGCCCAAAATGGTAAACAAACATTTTAAACCGTCTGAATAATAGATGTGAGGTTAAATCATCAAACCTACGTTTCAAAAATATCAATGTATTGCTGCGTAATGAACCGCCTATAGATTTTACTTCTGAAAAATAGATTGTCAACATTCGCTTTCTATTTTTCAATATTTCAGGCCACGATAAAATTTTGCTGTCATGCCAAATTCTTGTAGAAGGAGAAATCCCAATTATAAATCCAAAATATTGCACTCTTTGAATGTAATCGGTGTTCTCGCCATAATGCGGATAAGGTAGATTAAATCTATCATCAATTAATAAACATTGCTTTGTAATCAACCATGCAGACGCATTTTCAAAAGTGGTTTTATATATTGGCAACAACTTGTTCATCATAAAATCTTAAACCAATCTGGGACAAACATTTAGCTGTATGCACTCAATAAATTTGTATTCCAAAGTAGTAGTATCACCCCTTATATGAAACGGGCTTATGTTACCATACAATCCGTTTAATTGGGCAACTTTAACTATGTATTCTATAGCAATTTTCTTGAACCAAGCATCCTGATTTAGAAGGAAAATGAAATCTATAATCCCACCATCCATAAAAAAAATAGCCAACTACATAAGAGGAAAAAAATTGAAACTTAACTCACTTACTGAAATAGAACCAATAGAGTAAAAAAGCAATGGAAAAAAAACAATCGGATTGAAAATCATACAATTCCCTGAAAAAACGGTTTAATTTTGCTTGCAATTACTTCAACTGAAGCGTTTTCTAAAAAA
>JANPHE010000152.1:0-4041 GCA_031424295.1 Segetibacter sp.
CATTTTCTATTTTGACCAAACTTACATCAACAGCGGCACCTCTATTGTGGTTGCTTCCTTTGGCCGGATTGGCTGCATATCGTTCATCATGCACTATTTCCCACATCTTTTTGGTAACAGACCATGGCCGATAGGCATCATAAAATGTTAAAGATAGGCCCAGCAAAGAAAGCTTTTTCTGCACTTTTTGGAGGGCTAAAGCCACTTTTAATCGGGCATAGGCTTTTGGATAGCGGTACAAAATTTGGTGCGTAAAGTTGTCTGTTGTTGCGTACTTAAGATTTGTAAATAAGGGAGTTATGTATTTAGATATTGCTACCATCCTTTTTAAGGTATCTGTTTGCACACTTACTTTATACGCTTTTAATGTAGAAATTACAAAGATTTTTTTTTCTTTATTTGTCGTGTTAATTTCTTGCGTTAATGCACATTGTGAAGAACTTATAACAATTATGAAGCTCAGGAAAACCATCTTTTTACTATTTTTGCGCCACATTCTAGCAAAGGTCAACATTATTTTTTCACTAAAAAAACAACCTGGCAAAAATGAAAAAGTTTATCATATTATTTTTATTGATCCCAGTCTTCGGTTTGGCTCAAGAGGGTTCATCGAACAACGGGGGTAAAAAGTTGAACGGTATAGCTACTTATTATGCAAAGCGTTTCGAAGGTTTGCGTACTGCAACCGGAGAGATTTTCAAGCATAGCAATCTTACCGCTGCAAGCAACAATTTTAAATTGAATACTTGGGTAAAGGTAACTAACCTGATTAATAATAAGTCGGTAATTGTTCGTATTAACGATCGCATGCATCCTCGTATGGCCAAGAAGGGCAGGGTGGTGGATTTAACAACTAAAGCGGTTGCCTTACTTGGTGGTTTTGATGGAATGGCTAAAGTAAAAGTTGAAGAAATTTTCCTTGACGCAAAAGGTGCAGAAATAGATTAATGAAAGTATTTTGTAAGAAAATAGGTATGCCAGTGCTATTTATAGTTGCTGGCATTTTTATGTCTACAGTTGTAGTTGCTCAGACAGACACAACAAAAGTTAAGGTAGTAATAGACTCGGCTAAAGATAAAGACAGAGATGGAATCATCGATAGTCTTGACAAATGCCCTGATGAAAAAGGGGTGGTAGAATACGATGGTTGTCCGATGCCCGATAGCGACAACGATGGAATGGCTGATGACCTTGACAGTTGTCCAACAATCGCAGGCCTTATAAAATATCGCGGTTGCCCTATACCTGATTCTGATAAAGACCGAATAAATGACGAGGATGACAAATGTCCCTACGAAGCTGGGGTTGCACGTTACCAAGGTTGCCCTGTAGGAGATTTGGACAAAGACGGCGTAAACGATGATGATGATAAATGTATAGACATTCCCGGTACAATTGAAAACAAGGGATGCCCTGCCGAACCAAAAAAAGGCAAGAAAGGTAAAAAGAAAAGTAAGGAGTAAATTATTTTTCTTTAATCACCGATCACTAAGCAATATTTTCCTTCCTAATTGGTCAATTACTTAAAAATCATTTAGTTACAATAGTACTAGGCCAACTTTCTTCATTTATTATTAATTCTGCATCAGTATTTGGTTTACTATTATTTACGAATGAAGGACAAATCGTACTAGCTTCATTTACACGTATTGTTACTACTCCCGATAAGCAGCCTTTGCTATCTTTTACCATTCCATTAAATAAGCCGGCCATTAATCCCGTAAATTTCCGAACGCTTTGAAATGTCCCATTGTTTAGGTTGTAGGAATAGGGGGGTATTCCTCCTGAAGCTTTTATCGTAATGGTGCCATCGGAAGCTCCTTTGCATGTGGCATTGGTTCTTGACAATAATGCTTTTAGTGTATCGGCTTTTGGTACTATTAATTGTGCTATGGAGGAGTTACATAAGTTGGCATCTAAGACCTGCAGCGTATAATTGCCCACACTTAATTTACTAAAGGTATTCCCTGTTTTGGTTATTGAGTTATTCATAGTGTATTTATAGGGCGCAGTTCCTCCCAATGCCTTTACCTGAATAGCCCCATCTGTCCCTCCATTGCAAGTGCTAACCTTGGTAATATTGTAAGTAGCAGTTAGCAAAGCGGGGCTAGTGATATTAACTGTATTACATACTCCAATATAACCAATGGCATCTTTTACTGTTGCAGTATAAATTCCACCAGGTACATTAAAAACATTGGAAGTCTGAAAAGCGACTCCATCAAGGCTATACAGATAGCTGCCAAATCCTCCTGTTGTAGAAATAGTCAAAGTGGATGTGTCACCTGCACAGCGAATGGTGGTTGCAGATGCAGTAGCAATAATTGCAGAAGGAGTAAAGCAACTGATTCTAGAGTTCGCACTCAGGTATCTATCTTTCGCCGGGTTTGACCCACTGCTTATAATAGCCGGTACTCCAATAGAAGGCCAGCTATTCAACATATTCCAATAATAGGGAGGCTGCTGTAGGTAATAACTTTTATCAGCCAATGAAAGCGTGCCTGTTGGGTTGATTGTACCTCTTACATTGTTACCAAATGCAAACTGACTGCTGCCAATGGAATAATTCCCTTTTAAAAAACCGGAATTTGTAATCTCATTTCCAACAAAATTTTGCTTATACGTTGTTGAAGACGATACAGATATGCCGTATAAATCTAGCCGGTTTCTAAAGAAAGTATTGTAAGGACCAGAAGATCCATAAGTACTGCTGATGACCAGATTTTGAGCTATATTTCCCTCAAATAAATTGGCGAAAGCATAATGCCCATGTAGCAGCATGTCACCACCTGCATCGCCAGGAAATTCAGTCCTGGTTGGCTCAATGGAATAATTGTAGCCAAAAACATTTCCATTGGCGCCCTGCTTTGCTACCATGGCATGCCTTAGTTTTCTGAAAATGTTGTTCTCTATTTTGCAATCGCTGGAGTGCGTAATCAGAAAAACACCATAACCAGAAGAACCGTCACCGCTATAACTAAACGCATCATGTATATAACAACCTGCAATTGAAATGTGTGAGGAAAAGGAGACCAATACATGTGCTGCCTGGCTTTTCTCACTCTCTACTCCCGTAACCCAACTATTGGTGCAATAAGAAAAATAAATATTGGCACCATAGATGGTAGTCGGGGCATCTATTCTCGATATTTTCAGGCATTCTATACCTACATTTTCTTTAGGCGTTATGTTCCGGATTTCTGGATTTAATGCAACTTCAAAATCTATATGAAGACCGGCATCTATTGTCAATTGATTGCCATTGATGGCGATAATTTTTACAAATTGTCCTACAATATAATTTGCAATTGGAACGGTATACCACGACCCATTGCTTTCTCTAATTTCTGCGTAGCCGCCTACAGAAAATTTAGTTGGATCAGTTACCGTTAGCGTGGTTGACCCTTTTGTAATTCCACTTGTAATGGGCGTATAAGTGCCGGTTTGCTGTGCTAGTGCAGCGGCAACTATGCAGTGTGCACCGGTGGCTAGGCTAAAGTAAAGAATGCTGCTTTCTCCAGACCCACGAAGAACAACATTGGATGGTAATTCAATTGTGGATTTGATCAGGTACTTGCCCGAAGGAAAATAAATAACCCTTAACCCTGTGGCTGAATTAATGGCATTCATGACTGCGATATAGTCGTCATTAATGCTATCTCCCAACGCACCAAAGTCTTTAACATTTATAATGGTGGTTGGTTTGGGAATGGGTCCTTCGGTTCCTGCTTTGCTCCAATCAATAGTAAGCGATGCAGGAATTACCTGAGCTAGCAAAGAGGTTAAACTAAACACAGTCAATGCAAAAAATACAACAAACTTCATAAACGATGGGTTATAGTTGGCTGTATCAAATATATAGGAATTTAGTAAACGATGTTCTTGTTGCAAATTATTTATATAGGGCTTGCTCAACAACTCAGCCAAGCGTATATTAAATTTTTTCGTAGTTTCTTGTCTATGCTCATTGAGTTATGTTTGTTCCAGGCTTGATATAGTAGGCACAAAAGTGCTTGCCTCGTCATTGCGACGAGGTTTAGC
>JANPHE010000153.1:0-9479 GCA_031424295.1 Segetibacter sp.
AAGCCTTGTAAGCATAGATTTTGCAAAGTTATTACTGGGTAAAAAGGAAGTGCTTTTAATCATTGCTCCTGATCAATACTCAAGCCTTTCTGAAACGCTTTTAACCACAAAAAATAATTTGCTTATTAATTTGCTAACAAGGCTTCCGGTTGTATAAGTTTGGGCTCCTACGGTCCAATCAGATTTTAGTTGAACGAGTAATTGATTGTGGAATAGACCACTGATAGCACAATCTTCAGGAACATCCAGTGAAATCATTTTATTGTTTACCCATATACTATACTTTGAGGTAAAAAAAGTAATAGCTCTGCTTATAAATACATAGCCGTTATTGCCATCTCTCAGAATACCGCCCCATGCGCCAACGTCCGTTTTTGTGCCTTCATAAATCAATTGGGCGTCTTTCAGTGAAGTACCCCTCCTCCAAAGTTTTGTTTGTGTTGGATAGCCGGATGTTGTCATTGTACCTTCACCAAAATCGGAGGAAACACACAACGTATTTTCATCTACATAACTTGCACCTCCTTTTGACTCAGGTATAAAAAATCCATTTTCAACAAATTGCTTTTTTTCTACATCAAACTCTTTGATTACGACTGCATCGCCACCTCCATTGGATAACGAAATTAAAAACCTGCTGTAGGAAGGATACAAACCGCTTGAACCTTTGAAAACCCATTTGATATTGTCCTTTTTAGAAAGCTCATCTATATCCAGCAATGTTTCCCAGTCATACTTTTTATTGCTATAATTGACAAGCAAACACCTTCTCCATATTCCTCTTTCATGGTCTTTGTCTTTCCAAAAATTATATACATATTTCCCTTTAATATTTGGGTAAGCAATTTTATCTGCAGAATTATAAATTTGTAAACTTTGGTTGTAAATAGATTGATAATCTTTCTCTGCGCTTAAAACATTGATGGTTGCATTATTTTTCTCATTAACAAACGATAGCGCTTTTTCGCCATCTACTTCTTCCAACCAAAGGTATTTATCTTCCTGTGCATATATTGACTGACTAATTGAAAGAAAGGCCATAAATAAGAATTTAAGTTTTGACATAACCATAAAGATTAGGTTTATAAAAGCCTGATTTTTTCTTGTAATATTATTTCCAACTACACTCCATTACTTCATCTGCCAGATTAGTGGTAAAATACTGAACATTATTTTCTTTCTTTAAAGAATAGGAAACACCATTTACCGTCACTGTGCTAAGGTTTCCCATATCGTGAAGGACCATTTGAATGGTGTTGAACCTTGAAGAAAATGCACCTTCTTTTTTAGCCAATCTTATTGATCCGGAAGGTTGATAAGAAATTAATCTCTTGTAAAAATTTCCGGTTTCATACTGATAAGTTTCACCATCATCTTCATAATAAACAAATGAACTAACGGAACTTCCCTTCCAAACATGTATGTTAAGAATGCCATCTCCTTTCTCTTTTGTATTTTGAATTACGTTCTGCATAGGAATAATCGCTCCTTCTTTTACAAATACCGGTGGATCATTTAATGGGGCAGATACAAATGCAACACTACCACCATCAAACTTTTGATCGTTACTAAACCTGTACCAATGCTGTTTTCCGGGAAAATAAACTTCTGCAACTTGCTTATTGCTCTCTATAGGACAGACCAATAATTGCTGACCAAATAAAAACTGGTTTTGAAATTTATCATTGTACACCTTATCTTCGAACGTATAATTCAAAGGAAGCATGCGGTTGATAGGTAATCCGTTTGTGTGGGCTTCATAAAAACTACTGTAAAGGTAGGGCAACAATTTATAGCGTTGTTCAATAATACCTCTGATGGTATTGGTATTGTTTTCGCCAAACAACCAAGGTTCGCGGTAGTTGTAACCAAAGTGAGTATGGTTTCTAAAGAGCGGTGAGTAAACCGCCAAGGACAACCACCTTACAAACAACTCAGGTGATGGATTGCCGATGAAACCTCCTATATCCATCCCAACATATGGAATGCCGCTGATGCCCATGCTATTGAGCAATCTAAAGCCTAGCATCATGTGTTCATCACTGCTTACATTGTCACCTGTCCATTGTGCAGAATATTTTTGAATGCCTGCATACGATGCCCGAGTAAGGACAAAGGGCCTTTCACCATTCATTAGCACCCTTGTTCCTTCATAGGTCGATTTCGCCATCAACAAACCATAGGCATTTTTTACCTGGTACAACGTTGACTTATTATTATCATCTCCAAACTGTACAAGATTAGGAAACTCTCTGCCCCATCCTGCCGGCTCATTCATATCGTTCCAAAATCCACGAACACCATTGCTCACATATGCATCTTTAAAACTATTGCCCCACCATTTTCTTGTAGAAGGTTTTGTAAAATCAGGCAAATGGCACCTACCCGGCCACACAGAAACCGTGAAGGTCTTACCATTGGGGTATTTTACAAAGTGATCATTTGCCAATCCTTCTTCATATGCTCTGTAGCCCTTTTCTATTTTAATACCCGGATCTATTATGGTTACCAAATCAAAACCCTGTTTTTTAAGATTGCCCATCATTCCTTTTACATCGGGAAACTTATTGCTCCACGTAAATATTTTGTAATTGTCCATGTAGTTGATGTCGCTCACCAACACGTCGCAGGGAATTTTCTTTTCTCTAAAATTTTTTGCAAGGTCTAAAAACTGATCAGGGTTGTCATATCCCCATCTTGATTGTTGAAATCCCAGGCTCCAAAGTGGCGGCATAGTAGTACGGCCAGTAAGCGAACTATAGTCTTTTACAATATCGGTGATGGTACTACCGCCAAAAAAGTAATAATTCATTTCTCCATCATCTGCACCAAAGTGAAACAACTCTTCATCTGCACCACCACCAAAGTTGAAGTATGATTTGAAAGTATTGTCAAAGAAAATACCATAAACTAATTGGTCATGAATGCCTATGAAAAAAGGAATAGTAGAATACAATGGATCTGCATTGGAAGCATAACCCGGAACATCGCTGTTCCAATGTTGGTAGAAGTTGCCACGCCTGTTCAATGGTCCGGTCTTCTCTCCCAACCCAACAAATTT
This sequence comes from Segetibacter sp., assembly GCA_031424295.1. Lineage (GTDB taxonomy): Bacteria > Bacteroidota > Bacteroidia > Chitinophagales > Chitinophagaceae > Segetibacter. The sequence goes on from JANPHE010000153.1 coordinate 3,062, forward strand.
CTCGTCTTTGTTTAGCTTTTTGTAGCAACTTACCTGGTTCTCATACCAACTGATGCCCAAATCATCTTCATCAGCATTGATCAACTGTTGAGCTTTATTATAAAACTGTACCCTGAATGGATTTTTACGAACAATAACCACAAGGCTGTCTGTAAACAGTTTGATTTCATCTTTATTATCAGCCTTACCAGTGAATTTTCCTTTTGGTATTAAATCATCTATGGCATATGATTGATCGCCTGTTGGTAGTGCTTTGGTAACTCGTACACGAATGGTTGTTGCGTTGTAGGCACAAACCTGAGCAAATGCATTGGTCAATTCTAGCCGATAGCCATCCGGTACTTCTTTTACACTTTTTACAGCACCTATCTGTTCGCTCAGTCGGTTAGGTTGTGCAATGATTGTTTGTGCATAAAGAAAAAAGAAACCTGCAAGAAATTTGACAAAAACACGATTGAAGTTGGGCATATTCATATTGCAGTATAATTTACTAGCAATATTACTACCCTTTTTTGGAAAGAAAAATATGATCACTAACTACCTTAGAAATGAAGCCAATGATTAGGGTATCATTTTTGAAAACACATGCTGACAGCCCATTTATTTTATATCACCAACATTATTTCTAACAACCTCATAAGCACGCAATACATCCTTAGCTGTTATCCAACGTAATTCAGGATATCTTATGTTATCAAGCTTTGTCAATTTAGAACGGTCATCAATCATATTGCTCATATACTGCATTCCCTGCCATGCAGGATACAGTTCATTGGTACCCGGTGAAAACTTACGGGCAATTTTGATAATGAAACCCAATAATCCGATACCGCCCGCTCTAAAAAGACGAAATTTTTCCCCGGTTATTTCACTTACAATCTTTTGCAATTGCCTTGGGCTGACCTGATCACCCGCTATATGAAGATAGCGTGGAGTAGTTGAGTCCATCGCTACTTTTGCGGTGTATTCTGCTGTGTTTTGAATGGTTGTAAAGGCCCATTCCCGATCGGCATTCCCCCAATATAAGATGAGCCTTTGCTTAAATAGAATAAGTGGCATCTGACCGGTTAGCATATCTGTAAAAGCTCCATTAAAAATAGTGGTGGCTGCTATAGGCATTTTATCGAGGTATTCGTGAAATTCGCGTCTCCAATCCAGGTTGCGATTTTCGCTATAAGAAAACCGGGTAAAATCGAGCGAATAATCTGAGGGAATAAAGCGTGGTACTTTTGCAGCTATGGCAGCGTCAAGCAAAATTTTCTGAGCATCAATTATTACATCCCTAAGACCTGCCAAAGCCGAAACAACACAGGATGCGCCTTCGCAAACGGGTAATATTTCTGAAACACTCCAATTAATTATTTTGATGACCTTCACTCCTTTTTGTTCCAACTTAAGAATTTTTTCTACATCACTTTCTGCTCTCACCATTGCCCTCACTTCAGCACCATTGTCTAATAGTGCATTCGCTATTCTTTCGCCTAAATTTCCGGTTGCTCCTGCTAATACAATTACTTGCTTCATTTTCCTTTTTATTTTAAATAGTTATTTCTAAAACTGTAAAATAAATGCTTTGTTCTTAAACAGGGATGCTATATTATCATTTGCCAATGAATTGGCTGGCATTCAAATACTAAAAAAGTATTCGAAAATATATCAGAAACGTAACTATATAATTGATGAAATGAAAAATTGATTGTCTTAAAGAATTGTTTTACGCTCAAAAAATGAAAAAAATATCTTCAATTTCCTTTGATAAATTAAATTGCCAAATATTAATATTCAACTTTGTCGTCAGAAAGAGCTTTGGTAAATCAAGTTTACTTATTGGAAAAATTTCCGGGAAAAGGCGGATGGACTTTTGCACGATTGCCAGAAATATTTCCAGATAAAAACGCCCCTTTTGGTTGGGTAAGAGTTTATGGCACTATTGATCATATTGCATTAAATAGCTATCATCTTATGCCTATGGGCAATGGGCAACTATTTCTGCCGATAAAAGCTGCTTTTAGAAAACAACTAGGCAAATCAGCAGGAGACCATATTCACGTGATACTTTTTAGAGACAACCTACCTACAGAAATTCCAGAAGAGTTGATGCAATGCTTCCAGGACGAACCCGGCACATACGAGGCTTTTGAAAATTTGACCGAATCCGAAAAGAAATCAAACATTGTGAAAATCTACGCATCAAAATCGCAGACAATGAAAGCTAACAGAATTTTGGCATTGATAAAAAGGCTTGGAGAGCATGTGAAAAAATAGATTAGTTTTTATCACAGAAAAATGTCTAATTGTATTAGGAAATATTTATAAAACCAAATTGGAATATATTACCCTCAACAATTTTTCTTCATTGTCGAGTAGCCTTTTTTGTTTGAATACTTTCCAAGTATTAATGTCTTTCAATGCTTTTTCGATCTGGTATTTTTCGCCTTTTAGCCCCCAACTAAAATTGGAAATAAACTTACCAGTCAATCCATCACAAAATACATTGCAGCAAATACCTATTACCGTACCCGTATTGATAGAAGTATTTATTGCAGTCCGGGAATAATCCCCCATGACCATTCCAAATTTATTTCCAGCTGAAATGAATGTTTGGTCATATTCACTCCATAGCTGCACTTCTCCTCCTGTATTTTTTACATTACTGCACGAAGTGCCTGCACCCAGGTTGCACCATTCACCAATAATACTATCACCAATGTATCCATCATGAGCTTTATTACTGTAGCCAAAAAAAATAGAATTCTTAATTTCTCCACCAACCGTACAATATGGTCCTATAGTAGTAGCCCCATAAACCTTGGTACCCATTTTTAGAACAGAGCCCTCACCCATTGCAAAAGGACCTCTAATCAAACAGCCTTCCATTATGGTAGTATTGCCAGATATGTAAATAGGTCCGTCAGTGGCATTCAAAATACTGTGGCTGATTTTGGCGCCTTCTTCAATATAAATTTGTGAAGGGTTTATTAGCGTAACCGACGCATCTGTTTTTGCAAGCTTTGTATCATTTATTAACTCAAAATCAAAACGGAGTAGTTCATCATTCATTTGAATAATTCGTAAAAGCGAATCAAATCGTTGGACTTGTTTATAAAGATCAAACTGCTTGAACAAACTATTAATTGTATTTGTGCCGACCACAGGATTATAATTTCCCCTTCCTGCTATAAGCCCAATTTCATCTATAAAAGCATTAGAAATAGAAAGGTTTAAAATATCGTTTAATAGTTCCCTTGAAGGTATTATTGTAGCATCGATAAACAAATACTCGCCTTCACGAATGGTTTCCTGAATTGGCTGTAAATCTTTGAAACTGAGAACATAAACTTTGTTACCAGAAATTTTTTCCCAACGCTGCCTACAGGTCAAAATACCAATCCTCAGATCTGCCACAGGTCTTGTTCGCGTAAGAGGTAACAACCTTTGGCTTGCCGACTCATCAAAGAGTATAATTGATAAATTTTTTGACTTCAATATCTCCATAGTTAATCAATACGATATATAGTGTCGGAAAATGGACAAGAACTAATAATATTCATTGCAGATTTGTAAGTTTCATCTTGATTCTCAGGTGAGCAGCCATTATTTTTCCAAATTAAATAGACTATCTACAAACTCATCTTTATCAAACACCAAAAGGTCTTCCATTTTTTCTCCAACTCCAATAAATTTTACAGGAATTTTAAAAAGGTTAGCTATCGCAAGGACAACCCCTCCCTTTGCTGTTCCATCCAGCTTGGTTATGGCTAATGCACTAACAGAAGTCGCTGCGGTAAACTGCTTTGCCTGTTCTACTGCGTTTTGCCCGGTAGAACCATCTAGTACCAATAATACTTCATGCGGACCGTCAGGTACTATTTTTTGAATTACGCGTTTTATTTTTCCCAATTCTTCCATCAGGTAAGCCTTATTGTGCAATCTGCCTGCAGTATCAATTATGATCACGTCACTTCCACGTGCAACACCGCTTTGAACAGTATCAAAAGCCACTGCACTTGGATCGCTACCCATCGGTTGTTTTACAATTGGTACATTGGTCCTTTCGCTCCAAATGGTTAATTGGTCTACAGCAGCAGCTCTAAAGGTGTCTGCAGCACCCAACAAAACGCTTTTACCAGCTTTGGAAAAGTTGTATGCCAGCTTTCCTATAGTAGTGGTTTTTCCAACACCGTTTACGCCAACAACTAGTATAATATACGGTTTTTTACCACTCGGAGTTGAGAAATCTTTGTAACTATTTTCAGCAGAATCAACCAACATTGCCCTGATTTCCTGTTGCAAAATAGCATTCAACTCGCTGGTATTAAGGTATTTATCCTGAGCCACTTTTTGCTCAATCCGCTCTATAATCTTAATGGTAGTATCCAGCCCTACATCGGCACCAATCAAAGCTTCTTCCAATTGATCAAGCACTTCCTCATCTACCGTACTCTTGCCTGCAATTGCCTTTGTAATTTTTGTGAGGAAGTTCTCCTTCGTTTTTTGCAATCCCTGATCAAGTGATTCCTTTTCCTTTTTGCCAAATAGTTTACCAAAAAAACTCATAAAATAATTATTAAGCAGGTATTAATTACTCTGCAATATCCAAATATTCAGATTAGCTGTTGCAGACATTTATTAGTGCAAGTTAATGTGTCCTGAAATATGAAGGCGGATTTAAGAATTTTCCCATTTTTTCAAAAAAAATGATTTATTTCGTTTGTCTTATTTTTTAATAAATACAGACAGCATTACTCGCTATTTTTTTATCTTCTGTTCAACCTTTTCTAACATACGATTGATGAAAACGCTACATTTCTTTCTTGCCTGTTTTTTTTGTAATATACTAGTAGCTCAAACTTACAATAGTACAGTTGGTGGTGTCATTTCTGACAACAATATTGAAAAATGTTTCCCACTTCCTATTTCCGGTGTTGGAAGCATTTCTGCAACTTTTGGTTTGGCAAGGGTTTGTATAAACATTACTCATAAATTTGATGGAGACTTGGAAATAAGGCTCAAAGCGCCTGATGGCACTATTGTTCCATTAGTTATTAGAAATGGAGGAAATGGAGACAATTATACAAATACCTGCTTTACAGGAGTTTCTCCAAATTCTATTTCAACAGGAACAGCACCCTATACCGGAACATTTTTACCTCAAGGTTTTTTAGGTAGTGTTAACAATAATCAAAATGCTGATGGAATCTGGAATTTGTGTATTAAAGATGTAAGTCGGCCGGACTCAGGTATGCTTATTGGGTGGAGTATTACTTTTAGCAATAACCCAGCACCACAACCTCCCCCCCCTCCTCTTAACGACGACCCATGTTCTGCATTTAGCTTACCTGTTAGCAATAATTGTACATATTCAACTTATAGCAATTATTCCGCAACCAATTCCTTAGGCATTCCAGCACCTGGATGTGCTAATTATGTTGGAGGAGATGTTTGGTTTAAGGTATATGTCCCAACTTCTGGAATTATTCAAATTGATACAAAAGAAGGTACCGTATTAGATGGAGGATTGGCTGTATATTCAGGAACAACTTGTGTCGACCTAACCTTGATAAAATGCGATGATAACAATAGTGCCAATGGATTTATGCCTCAGATAACCATATCTGGGCTCCCTAATCAAACAGTTTGGATTAGATTCTGGGAAAGATACAATGACAATAATGGAACTTTTGGTATTTGTGTTACTACACCTCCACCTATGCCAACCTGCGCAGGAAATCCCATAGCCGGAAACAGATGTAATCAAGCCCCTCCTGTTTGTAATAATGAAGGATTTTGTGGAAACACTTCTGCCAGTTATACTGTTGATACCTGGCCGGAACTTTCGACTGCCTTCAATTGTGGAACCATTCAAAACAACTCTTTTGTAAAATTTACTGCGGCTGCATCAGATGTCAGTTTTTATGTATGGGTACTTAACAGTACAAAAAATAGTGGCATTCAAATGATGATCTATAGTGGAGGTTGCCTTTCCGGACCTGTTACACGGCATGCATGTTATCAAAGAATTCCACCTTCGAATGGTGTTCCTACATTGGTATCTGCAAATGGTCTAACTCCAGGCAATGAATATTTTATCATGGTGGATGGGTTCAATGCAGACGTATGTGATTACGTGATCGCTCCAAATACAGGAACCTCAGTATTAAATGTGGCCCCTACATCAGCTCCTTCACCAGAAATTTGCAGGGGCAAAAGTGTCCAATTGACGGCTACAGGTGGCAATAACTCTTATACATGGAGCCCCGCTGCTGGTTTAAATAAAACAGCTGGCTCTACGGTAGTTGCTTCACCAGATACAACTACAACCTATACGATTACTTCAAATGCTCCTACAGGATGTTCAGGAACATCAACAAAAACCATTACGGTTACCGTATATCCTTCGCCAACTTTGGGGTCGGAC
>JANPHE010000154.1:0-8214 GCA_031424295.1 Segetibacter sp.
GGTATTCATCATCTGCATCTAATATAGCAATGTAATTACCTCTGCTATTAAGTATACCACGTTTAATGGATTCAGATTGTCCTCTATTGCTATGTCGGATGTAAATAATTTCTTCTGTCGTATTTTCAATGAACGATAGTAGTTGTCTTTGAATGTCAGTATTACTTCCATCATCAATTAGGAGGATTTCAAAATTTTGATAATCCTGCGCAATAACTGACCGAATCGCTCTTTTTACAAATTCAATTGCTGTATTGTAAACAGTGATTATCACTGTTATCTCAAAGGTTTGTTCTTTAATATATGTGCTGTCTTTCACTTTTTTTCCTTGCTGCATTAACGTCCTATCCTAATTAATGTTCAAAGTTATAATGATTTTTATATTCTACTGTGTGACCTTTACATTATCTAATTGTAATTATCCGCAATTCATTTCAGGAAAATTACCTTCAGTTTTATGTTATTTATACATAAATACAAAAACGCTTCAATGATCCATTATTGAAGCGTTTTTATATAATAATTTGATATTTTTTTAACCCTGAAATAGCTTTATGATCTGAGAAAGTTTATTCTTCAATTCTTTTCTATGCAGAATAAAATCCAGGAATCCATGTTCAAGAAGAAATTCACTTCTTTGAAATCCCGGAGGCAGGTCTTTCTTAATGGTTTCCTTAATAACTCTTGGTCCGGCAAAGCCTATAAGTGCACCCGGTTCGGCAATATTAAGGTCGCCCAACATGCCAAAGCTAGCAGAAATACCTCCAAAAGTTGGGTCTGTAAGCAAGCTGATGAAAGGAAGTTGCGCGTCTGTAAGTTCTGATAATTTGCCACTTGTTTTTGCAAGTTGCATCAGGCTGAAAGCACTTTCCATCATCCGGGCACCACCACTTTTACTGATGACCATGTAAGGTAACTTGTGTTCAATACAATAATCTACTGCTCTGCTAAATTTTTCACCCATTACGCTACCTAAACTTCCTCCAATGAATTCAAAATCCATACAGGCCACAACAAGGGATAAACCATTAACCTTACCTACGGCTACCCGCATACTGTCTTTGAGGTCAGATTTAGCCCAGATGTCCTCCAATCTTTTTCCGTATGGTTTAAGGTCAGTAAATCCTAAAAAATCTTTGCTTCTTATGTTACCAAACAGTTCTTTGTATTCAGCGTTGTCATAGATGATATCATAATATTCTTCGCTACCTATTCTGTGGTGATGATCGCATTTTGTGCAGATAAATAGATTTTCCTTTAGGTCAGCCGAAGTGCTTATGTGATTACATTCGGGGCACTTGGTCCATAGTCCCTCCGGTGTTTCCTTCTTATCAGATGTTGAAGTAAGAATTCCTTTTTTTATTCGTCTAAACCAACGAGCCTTGGCTTCGTCTTGCCTTTCCTTTTCGCCGCTTAAGTTAGCATCAAAATCTTCTTCTTCTTTTTTCATGTTATGCTATTGTAGAGTTGAAGATAGTACAATAAAAAATTAAATTATTTTACTGTTTTCGAAATTAATGAGATAAAAAAGCCTACCCAATTTGATAGGTAGGCTTTTTATATGATTTATTAGGCAATGGTAATAGAGTTGTCCAGATAAACATCTTGGCAAGCATTGAGAAGTTGCACTCCTTCAGCAAATGGCCTTTGAAATGCTTTGCGTCCAAGAATCAATCCCATACCACCTGCACGTTTGTTGATCACTGCTGTGATTACTGCTTCCTGCAGATCGCTGTCACCCATGCTTTCTCCACCGCTGTTGATTAAACCAACACGTCCATTGTAACAATTTAGCAATTGGTAACGGGTAAGGTCTATCGGATGGTTGGTAGTTAGTTTTTCGTAAACCAATTTATTGGTTTTGCCATGTTTGGTAGCCAAGTAACCGCCATTGTTTGTAGGCAATTTTTGCTTAATGATATCCGCCTGCATGGTTACACCCAAATGATTGGCTTGTCCGCTAAGATCTGCCGAAGTATGATAATCTACGCCATCTACTTTAAAAGCATTGTTTCTCGTATAGCACCAAAGTATGGTAGCCATCCCCAATGAATGCGCTTCTTCAAAAGCTGCAGCTACCTCTACTATTTGATTTGCACTTTCCGGACTGCCAAAATAAACGGTGGCACCTACAGCTACCGCACCCATATTCCATGCTGCCCTTACGGTACCAAACATTTTTTGATCAAACTTATTAGGATAGCTTAAAAATTCGTTATGATTTATTTTTACAATGAACGGTATTTTATGTGCGTACTTTCTGCTCATCAGACCCAAAACACCAAATGTGGAAGCAACACCATTGCAACCGCCTTCAATAGCCAATTTAATGATGTTCTCAGGATCAAAATAAATAGGATTTGGAGAAAAAGCACTTCCTGCACTGTGTTCTATTCCTTGATCTACAGGAAAAATGCTGCAATAACCGGTTCCGCCAAGGCGACCATGATCGAGCAAATTCTGCATATTGCGCAACACCTGGTTGCTTCTGTTGCTATTGATCCACTGATCATCTACGTGCGTTGGCGATGGAACATGAATGGTACCTTTTTCGATGGTTTTGCACTCATGATTGAGTAGGCTTTCCGCCTTGTCTCCCAGCAAACTTAAAATTTGTTGATTGGCCATGGATTGTATTTGGTTATAATGAAAAAATAAATTTGATGGGCAAAGATAATTGTTATTGGGTATCGTAGTTAGGCTGATAAAAGAAAAATTGATGGTGGTTTTTTTACGTAATAAGCAAGGGGGATTTTATACATAAAATAATATTATTTGATAATTGTTTCTTTTTAAAAAAAAAGAATTTTAACTTGTCCACAAATTTTAACCAAAACAATTAAACAAACATTATGAAAAAATTATTTTTACTCATTTATTTGGCCGGGGTTTCTTTTATTTTACCTGCGCAAAGTCTTTTTCAGAGTTGTCCTGGTAATGGTATTTTTTTCACTACAAATAATCAATGTACTGACGTTGCCCCAACTGGTATTATTATGAATCCAACTTTGAGCGCAGGTTCTGGAGTGATAAGTTTAGCCTGGCAGATTAGTGGCTCTACTACGGCTGCTTCCCCTATAATCGGAATAAACTACATACCCGAAACACAGGTTTTTAATGTGGGACCTAATTTTATTACATTCATAGCAACCACCGCAACAGGTAAGCAAGAGGCTTGTACTTTTAAAAGAGGCGTACTAGAATTAATCAAACCCGTTATTACCTGTCCAAAAGACACTATTCAGTTTACTGGGTTGACCAATAGATATAAAAGTATGACTGTTACTAATTCTATAACATCAGACAATTGTAAGGTAGCCTGGCTTAAGTGGAAAAGAACCGGTCAATCGACTGACCAATCTAAGGATTCCGGCTATTACAATCTCGGAAAACAAACGTTTAATAAAGGTGTGACTACTGTATCCTACACTGTAACTGACTACGCAACTAATACACAATCTTGTTCATTTAAAGTTACCATTAAAGATACGGTAAGGCCTAAACTTAATTGCGGGAGTACTGTAAGTACAAGTTCAGATTCAGCGGTTTGTTCTAAAAGCATAGCACTGGCCAACCCTGTTTACAGTGATAATTGTGGCATCGCTAAACTTATATGGTCATTAACTGGCGCTACTGCGGCTAGTTCCTTTACTACTGGAATAAATACTGTCGGAACTCGTTTATTTAACAAAGGAATTACCACAGTCACCTATATAGCAAGAGACACAGCAGGCAACTCATCTACTTGTAGCACAACTGTTACAATACTAGATAAAACAAGGCCGGTAGTTACCAATGTTGCACTCAGGGATACAATTAAGGCGACCGTTTCAATTGGTTGCGTTGCTACAGTTGTAATTCCTGATCCTTTGCCTTGGGATGCTTGCAGCACAACTTTTACTTACAAATGGTCAATAACGGGTGCTACCATTGGTAAAGGTACCGGGCTTGTTGGTTCTTATAGCTTCAACATAGGAAATTCAACCATTAATGATACCCTTATTGATGAAAGTGGCAACACAAGAGCATTTAAAATAATTGTAAGTGTAAAAGATTTAGTAAATCCTACAATTACTTGTTCAGCTACCTCGAATTTGGTTACGACCGTATGCCCAACTTTAGTTACTGTAACCAAACCTGTCATGGGAGATAATTGTAAAGTTGCAACCCTTAGATGGACACTTTCAGGAGCCACCTCAGGTAATTCACCGTCTACTGGAATCAATTATGTTGGGAAAATCAATTTAAAAACAGGAAATAATATCATCACCTACAGGGCTTATGATTTGTCTGGAAATCTTGCAATGTGTCAGCAGAAAATTGCCATAACAGGACCAACATGCCTTTCCCTTGCTAAGGATGCAGATTTGATTGCAGAGGAAGACCTGAAAGTAAATTTGTTATCAAATCCTGCCAGGCAGAATTTTAGCCTCAGATTGCAATCAGAAAATAGCCAACCAATAGAAGTAACTGTTTATTCGCAGAATGGAAGAAAGGTTGATCAATTTAGAGCAAGAAATACACAAGTATTAAACTTTGGCGAAAGATACAATACCGGAAGCTATCACATTATAATCAGACAAGGGTCTTTGCAAAAATCAATTACGGGATTGAAAATGTAATTGAGTATATTCTTTTCCAAGGTAAAAGGAGTATATCACTTTGATATGCTCCTTTTTTATACATCAATTTGTGTTGACCTTATTGAGTAATGAGTTGGGTATTGATCAATAATTTATTTACCAAGGTGCATTATTTAAAGACTCCATCATTAATAAATACTTTTCCTTCTTACTGCTAATATCTGCCTCATATTGTTTAGCAGCATTACTTTTAGGTGCAGTTTTACTAAATCTCCCATCGTTTTGCATTTTAAAAATCGGGGATTTTTGAAGAATTCAGCCAATTCCTGTTTTAGGTTTTCTACTTTCTCTTTGGTAGAAATGGTATCTCTGCACATTACATTAAAAAGCGCCATTAACCTGTAGCGGGATTCTCCGGCTCTAAAAGCCATCATGGTTCTTTCTTCGGTTTGGTATTGTTCTATAGATTCTTTTTCCAGATTGTTTAGTGCAAGTTCTACCAGTACATAGTTTTCCTTAAAATACTGAGGCAGGTACATGTTCTTTCTGCCTTCGTAAGACTGCTGATCAAAATCTATTGCCCGAATGCGATATTGAAAATCTTCAATGTCAGGAGTGATGTCTACTACAAAATTATAACTACGCATATCGCCTAATAACCGTGCAAAACATCTTTCATTAAATTTTACAAACTCTTTCGCATACCTGATCTTGTTTGTTGTTGGTAGGTCAAGGTATTGTTTGTTGAAAACATCGCCGGGAATTCCTGGAATATGCTCTTCAACCAACGTATTGTTCTGAGTGAAATACGTTATTCGGTTGGGAGACAAAATATGTTCTAATTCAAGACCATAAACCCTGGACGCATCAGCTTTTTTTATGTAAAAATGATCGTAATTATCATTGTATTTATTTACTATTCTAATTCGGAAAGGATTAGAATTTCCAAAAGCACAATAATCTATTCTAGCTACATCAAGATGGTTTGAAAAAGATAGATTCCCTTCCGTTTTTAATATGGCATAAATGGTAAGTAGTCCATCACGAAGATAATTCCATTCATTCATATCGTATGACGCTTTCTCCCAGAATGTGTCTTGTCCAAATTTGTCTTTCAGCGGAACGGAATAGATAATCCGAGATAAATCATCATAAGTAACAGGCAATTTTACCTCACGGCCATTGTCCTTCAAATACCGGCGCAATGAATCATTTATAGGATACGATGGTTTCTTTCTGGAAGGCGCATCGTTTTTCTGTTCTTTCTCAGCATTTGGAATGTCCTTAAAAGCCATGTTGCTATTTATTCGATAAAAGTAAATGATAATGTCTGCATTATAAAACATTGCCAATTTGATAAAGAAATTATTTTCGGAACTAAGCTAAAAATTTTCAGTTTCTAATTATGGCAATAAATTTTATTTATAGTATTGAGCCTTTAAATTAAAATTCATCTTCTTTTAATACTATTCCCAATCTTGGAAACGTTAATGACCTAATTATTAATCCTACCACTGAATTTATTAGGTTTTGAGTAAAGATATTTTTGATTCGAAAATTTCTGGATTTGGGTAGTTAATAATTGAGGATGAAGTAATTGAATTAAAAATCAGGAATGAAACAATTTTCTACTAAGGCTTATTTTGGGACACTATTTTATCTATTTATTAGTATAAACATTTCGATCGGCCAAGCGGCCATTACAGCGGTCAATAGCACATACAATTCCGCCACTACGGGTCTTACTTATGCTAATAATGGTGCTGTTGGTTCGCCTTTAGCAGGCAATACATACACCTACAATTATGGAAACCTGAGCGGTAGTACCAATAATAATCGCCAGCTTAACAGTTTTACCTCAGGGGGAAGCAATTATACCTTTGTAACCTTGCCAGGACAATTTGTAAGAATTAGAAGGGTAAATAATGCAGTTGTAACTGGTATTAGAAACCTTCGTTTCAGTGAAGGCCTAATTACCGGATCTACAGTTAATATCGTGAATGAATACAATGACGATATGGAGGTATTCTTCAATGGAAACACCAATTTTAATTCTGGTTCAGATAACTTGTTTGCCAATCAGGGAGATGGAAATGGCAACAATAACAATATTGAAAGACTTGATGTCATTTTCCCCTCAGGGGTATCTGCTAGTGATAACACCAGATTCGGTTTTTCTATTTTTGAAAGAGGTGCTGTAAATGCTCACGACCCCGTAAGAGTTGCGGTCATATTATCTGTAGATGGTTCTGGTAATCCAACGAGCTATTCAAGCATACTCGCTTTAACGACAGCAAATTATGGCAGTGCCGACCCAATTGCTGCAGCTGATTATGTTATTTCAAGAAGAGACAATGCAGTAGATACAAGGTTAAGGGTATCCACGTCTACCAACCAAAATATAGCAGGTATTTTTATAAGAATATCTGACTTTGGCATTTCTAATAATACTAACATTTTTGGCTACTCTATTATTCCTAATGATTTTACTGGTTCTACTTCCGCAGATATCATTGCTTTTAACAATGCAACTTTATATCCAACCAACACTAGTTCGGCTACCGGATCGGGTGGTATTGACCTTGTAAGTGCTACAGGCGTTTTTCAATCCGGTCTTGTCATTAACAGAACCGTTTCAGGTAATGTTTTTAATGATGTAAACGGATTGACGAACTCGCTAGTTGATGGCACAGGTACCAATGCAGGAGGTCTATATGCTATCTTGGTAAACAATACAACCGGAAATGTTGACAATTCAATAGCAGTAACAGCAACAGGTGCTTATGCTTTTGGATCTGTTGCGAACGGAACATACACTGTAAGGATAAGTACAATTGCTGGAACTATAGGTTCTCCTCCGCCAGCCGTAATATTACCATCGGGATGGGCATTAACTGGTGAAGGAACTACCGCGGCAGGTGATGGAACCGTTAATGGCATAACCAATACTTTTAACTTTAGTGGTGGCGCATTATCCAATGTAAACTTTGGGATAGAGCAAACCCCTACACCCTCTTCATTATCAGCTGCAAGTCAGGTAAACCCTGGTGGTACAACTGCTGTAAGTGTACCTGCTGCAACTTTTGGTGCAACAGATCCAAGTAGTGGAACAATCGGGAGCATTCGCATAAGTGCATTCCCGACCAATGCAACAACCATAACAATCAACGGTACTTCTTATACTTCGGGTACATTCCCGGGAGGCGGCGTATCCGTTCCAACCAATACAACCGGACAACCCACACAGGCCATTACGATTGATCCTGTTGATGGCACCGTTACGTCTGTCATTACTTATTATGCAACGGATAATGCGGGTAAAGAATCCACGGTAACCGGAACAGTGAGTATGCCCTTTACCACAGTTACTGTAAGTGGAAATGTTTACAACGATGTAAATGGCTTAACGAACTCATTGGTTGATGGCACAGGCACAAATGCCGGAGGCCTCAATGCAATATTGGTAGACAATAGCCGCAATGTAGCAGCAACGGCAGCAGTAGCTGCAGGTGGTACTTATACTTTTCCTTCGGTAAATGGAGGAACATACACAGTAAGAATTACCACTGCTACAGGCACAGTAGGTGCAGCAGCGCCAGCAGTTACACTTCCCTCCGGTTGGGTAACAACA
>JANPHE010000155.1:0-5595 GCA_031424295.1 Segetibacter sp.
GTTTTTACTTCTGTTGGTTACAATAAATTAGAAGAAACAGTAAAAGGTAAATCAGTAATAAATATCACCTTAACAGTGTTAAGTAGTTCGTTGGAACAAGTAGTGGTTATAGGTTATGGTACGCAAAGAAAAAAGGATGTAACAGGCTCATCAGCTAGTATTAAAGGGGCAGACCTCATTAACATTCCAACGCTGACTGCTACACAGGCTATACAAGGCAAAGTAGCAGGTGTGCAAATAACCAGCAGTGGAGCACCCGGTAGTGCGCCAAATGTGCGGATAAGAGGTGTAGGTTCCATATTAGGCGGTGCAGATCCGCTCTATGTAGTAGATGGTATCATAACAGGCGACATTAGAAATATTAACAGTGCGGACATAGTATCTATTGATGTTTTGAAAGATGCCTCATCAACTGCTATTTATGGAGCCAGGGCTGCAAACGGAGTTGTTATCATAACCACTAAGGCCGGCAGCAAGTCAAAGTTTACGGTTAATTACAATGGTTATGCAGGAATGAAAATGCTTGTGAAAAAAGTAAAAATGGCGCAAGCTAACTTATACACTGTTTATTCAAACGAAGCAGCGGGAACTGCAGCTATCGCATTAGAAGACATTACAGGCAATACCAACTGGTACGATGCGCTTACCCATTCAGCTTTTATGCAAAACCACAATATATCAGTAAGTGGAGGTAAAAATAAGTACCGATACTTTTTTTCTGGGGGGTACTTAAAAGAGGAAGGAACTTTAATTGGGAATGATTACCAAAGGATAACTTTTCGGTATAATCACGATCTTAATGTTACTCCGAAATTTAAAATTGGTAACAACTTAAGCTTATCCAATTATGTTTCTAATAATAAACCTTACAGCCTTTTTACTACAGCTTACATAGCATCTCCATTGTACAATGCAAAAAATGCAGATGGCACTTATGGGTTTACCACAAAAAGCGATGTAGGAAATCCACTTGCAGCATTAGAGTTTACCAATGACCGCAGTAGTGGATTAAGAGCCCAGGGAACTTTATGGGGCGAGTATCAGATTGTCAAAAACCTTACTTTTCGTTCTTCTTTTGCAATAGATGCAGAACAAAATAATGGCAGAAATTACACACCAAAATTTCAGGTAGGTAATACTACCCAAAGAAATGAAGTTAGCAGGCTTAATTATTCCAGAGACAGTATCTATCAATGGGTGTGGGACAACATTTTGACGTTTGATAAAACCATCGGCAATCATAATATTAAGTTGATGGCTGGACATACTGCAGAGAGAAGAAATGGCTGGGGAAATAGTGCGCAAAAAGATAGCCTTCCATTCGATCCATCCATATGGAAATTGAACTTTCAAGATACGACAGGTGGTCAACAAAACTTTCGCGACCCTATTGGAAATTACTTTAGAAGAGAATCCTATTTTGTTAGAGCTAATTATCGTTTTAATGAAAAGTATTTAGTCAATGCCACATTTAGAAGGGATGCAAATAGCAATTTTTCTAAAGCCAATAGATGGGGAAATTTTCCGTCAATCGGCTTAGGTTGGATTTTGTCAAAAGAAAATTTTATGGCTCATCAGCATGTCTTTGATAATGTAAAATTAAGAGCTAGTTATGGACATGTAGGAAATGATGTAATAGGACCCGGACAATTTGATTTACGCCCTACTGAAAGATTGTTTTCTTACTTTGGCACCAACCGTATAAATGGAGCCATTGTTACAGGCATTAAAGATCCCGGACTAAAGTGGGAGGTAGTAAAGGAATTCGATTTTGGATTAGAATTTACTGCACTAAAAGGTAAGCTAACTGCTGAGGTTGATTATTATCACAAAAGAGCTACAAACGCATTGTACAGCGTTCCGCTACCTGGTATTGGTTTTGGAGGATCCTTAATAACAAATGCAGCAGATGTTTTAAACAAAGGGGTAGAGATTTCCTTGGGCTGGAACGATAAAATAAATGAACACACTAAATATGCACTTCGTGCCAATGCAACTTTCAATAAAAATAATGTTGAGAAAATAGGATTGGGTCAGGCACTTGACTTTGGTAGTTTAGGAAACGGATGGACTGCAACAAGAACGGTAGTTGGTCAACCCATTGGTTCATTTTGGGTGTTCAAGACCAATGGAATATTTCAAAATGCAGATGAAGTAGCTGCTGTTCCTCACATAGCAACAGCGCAGCCGGGAGATTTTAGAATTGTAGATGTTAATGGCGATGGTAATATTGATAACAAAGACAGAGTTTTTGCGGGTTCATATCAACCCAAATTATATGGGGGTTTCAATGGAATGCTTAACTGGAAGAAGTTTGATTTTAGCGTAGATGTTTATGCAAACATTGGTAACAAAGTTTACAACGCTAAGAAAGGCGTCAGGTATGGTGGTAATTATAATATTGAGTATGATGTAGCAATCAATAGGTGGCTGCCGGGCAGTAATAACAATACCACTCCAAGAGCATACAATGGAGTACCTTACCCTACAGATTATTTTGTAGAGTCTGGTTCTTTTGTAAGAATAAATAACATTACAATAGGATACAGCATTTCACCTAAAAAAGCAACCAATCATATAGGGGCAATCAGGATTTATGCAAGTGCTCAAAACCCATTTATATTGGCCAAGTATACCGGCTTCACTCCTGAGTTGCCGGGCAATCAAAATGAAGCAGGAATTGAATTAAATGTTTATCCAATTTCCGCAACCTACTTGGTAGGTGTGAATGTTGAATTTAAATAACTAATTATGAAACGCATCAGTTCAAAAATAATAGTCCTTTCATGTTTACTAATGGTAACCATTTTTTCATGCAGTAAGAGTTTTCTTGAAGAACCTCCTCGTACCATTACTATTCAGGATTTGCTAAACAGTACAGATGGGCCAGAGAGATTGATTGCCGCAGTATATAATAAACTGTATGATTGGCAACAGCATTCCTTTTCTTGGATTGGCATTACCAGTATTTCATCCGATGATGCAGATAAAGGAAGTGATCCGGGAGATACAGGCGCAGACAAAACCGACCTTGACAACTGGACTTTCAATCCATCGGGCATTTCTTTTTCTGAAGTTTGGATTAGCAATTTTGAAGGAATTGGAAGAGCAACCTATGCATTAAAATTTCTTCCCGAAGTTTCCTCTCCCAACAAGGAAAGATATATAGGCGAGGCTCAATTTTTAAGGGCTTATTTTTATTTTAATCTGGTAAGAACTTTTGGAGGTGTTCCAAAAATAGATAAGGTATTGGAAACGCAAACTGATATTGCAACAGCAAGCGTAAGAGTGAGTGAAGCTGAAATTTATGCTTATATCGAAAGTGATTTGAATGCTGCTATTTCCAAATTGCCAGCAACTATTGCGTCGGCGGAGCGTGGAAGAGTAACTCGTGGAGCCGCACAAGCATTATTGGCAAAGGTTTCTTTGTACGAAAAGAAATGGGCACAAGCAAAAGCAATGTCAGACGCTGTTATTAATTCAGGAGGTTATTCATTACTACCAAATTATGCAATGATATGGCGTGAAGCAGGTGAATTTTCTTCAGAATCAATATGGGAGGTAAATTGTATTGGCAGCACACCTTCCAAAGGAATAGAAGGCTATTTTGTTGTCCAAGCTCCAAGGGGTGGCGGTGGATTAGGATGGGGATTTAATACACCAACACAAGACCTTGCCAATGCGTACGAAGTTGGAGACCAAAGGAAGGCTGCCACAATCATTTTTGCTGGTGAAACACTTTGGGATGGTTTTATGGTAAATCCTTTAGCGCCTAATCCGATGTACAATTATAAATCTTATGTAAGCAAAACAATGGAAAGCTTTAACGGGGGTGATTGGGAAAGTAATAAAAACCTGCGGATATTGAGATTGGGCGACGTTTTACTAATTAATGCAGAGGCTGCAAACGAACTTGGAAATATTGCTAGTGCAAAAATATCCTTAAACAAAGTGAGGAATCGTGCGGGTTTAACAAATACAACAGCAAATACACAAGCATCTATGAGGGCTGCTATTTGGAAAGAAAGAAGAGTAGAAATGGCTTTTGAACATGACCGCATGTTTGACCTTAGAAGAACAGGAAGAGCAGGTACCGTTTTACGAAATCATGGCAAATCATATATAGATGGCAAGCATGATCTTTTTCCTATTCCGCAAACACAGATTGAATTAAGTAATGGAAGAATAATTCAGAATCCAGGTTATTAAAAATGGTTTACAAAGCTGTGATGTTGATTTATTTGAAATACCTTTACAAAAGTAATTTGAACATGAAATTTAAATGAACATTTTAAAACAAAAACAAATATGAAAAAAAAATCCTTTCGATTGCTGTCCTCTTTGGGGGTAGTATTTATTATGTCTGCAACAGTAGTTACTTCTTGTTCAAAAGAAGATGCTGATGTGCCTGTTCCGAAAATTGATGGGTACAATAATTCTGATGAGGTTGGCGCTGCGAATCTTAAAAGTTATTGGTCATTCGATGATAACAACAAAGAGAGTAAATCAGGAGTGGGTCCATCGGTAAGTGTAGGTAGTGTAACAGCTATAGATGGAATTAAGGGTAAAGGTATTAGTTTGACGAATGGTGCATTGTATTATCCAAGTAATATTGCCAAATTACAAACAAACACAGGATTTACTGTTAGTGCTTGGGTACAGGTTAAAAATACCGGTAGTTCACCAACATTACCAATGAACGTTCCTTATTCTTATTTTCAGAGTGCTATTCCTGGTCAACTTTTCGGAAATGTTACTTGTATGGTAGAAGCAGGACAGTATAAATTTTCTTCAGATACTACTGTAGTGAAGTCAATTTATAAAGACTTGGGTGGTGGTACGCAAGATAATATTAATAATTATGGTGTTGCAGGTACTGACTTTCAAATTGTAAAAAAATCTGGGACTGGCAATTGGGCTCATATTGTTACGACTTACAATCCTAACGGTGGCACAGGTACGCAAAGTGTTTTTAGGATTTATGTTGATAGTGTAATGGTGAGCAATAAGAATTTCGAAAACAGAGGATCTGCATTCAAATTTACAGCAGGTGAAGTTATTATTGGCGGATGGTACAATAACATCCCTGGCAAAACAGTCTCAACTGATACTTGGACTGTTCCTTTTAATGGTAAATTAGATGAAATACGCGTTTGGGATAAATTGTTACCCGATGCAGACATCGCTGCTTTGTATAAATTAGGAAAAGCGGGAAGATAGATCTATTGTAATTATTATTTAAGGGCTGCTTCAAATTGTTGATGGCAGCCCTTTTTTATTTATATTGAGTAAGAATACTAAGCAATGAAGAAATTTATTTTTGCAATTTTAGTCTTTCCAATTTCATTAGTAGCGCAACCAAAAAAAATGGAATTATCGGTATTTAATAATGAAGCTAAAGGGCTTATTATTTATACTACTGCAGATAGTTCTAGTTTAAGACTTACATTAACTGATACATTACACTTTAAAACTTTTGGACAACCTACAGAAAATCAAGTTTGTGTTTTTGTTGATCCTTCTAAAACATACCAATCATTTATAGGCATTGGTGGTGCCATTACGGATGCTTCTGCAGAGGTATTTGCCAAGTTG
>JANPHE010000156.1:0-12762 GCA_031424295.1 Segetibacter sp.
AAGCAGAGTTTTCCGTTTCCCGATGCTCCGCAATCCAAAGTATTGAGCTTTCTTCCGCTCAATCACATTTTTGAGAAAATGGTGACAAATATCTTTTTGTTTAGTGCCATTAGTATCTACTATGCAGAAAGTTTGGAAACGATTGGCGATAACCTGAAAGAAATTAAACCGGATGGTTTTTCTACTGTGCCAAGATTGTTGGAAAAAGTGTTTGAAAAAATAATGTCCAAAGGAAATGATCTAAATGGCATTAAGCGAAAATTATTCTTTTGGGCAGTTGGGCTGGCAGAAAAATATGATAACAATGTAGATGGTGGAATGATTTACAATGCACAATTAGCAATAGCGAACAAATTGATTTTTAGCAAGTGGAGAGAAGCTTTGGGCGGCAATGTCTCTTTTATTATTACCGGAGGAGCAGCTTGTCAGATAAAGTTGTTGCGCATATTCAATGCTGCAAAGATACCCGTATATGAAGGTTATGGCCCTACAGAAAACAGTCCCGTTATAAGTGTAAATAGAAGATCGCCAAGTAGCGATAAAAGGTTTGGAACTGTAGGTCCACCAATAGATGGCATAGAAGTAAAACTATCAGAAGATGGTGAAATATTGGTGAAAGGTCCATGTATGATGGTGGGCTACTACAAACGACCCGATTTGACAGATGAAGTAATCATTGATGGTTGGCTTCATACCGGCGATGTTGGCGTATGGGTAGATAATCGGTATTTGAAAATAACTGATCGTAAAAAGGAATTATTCAAAACAAGTGGAGGAAAGTATGTAGCTCCTCAACCTATAGAGAACAAGCTAAAAGAAAGTCCATACATTGAACAAGTAATGGTAGTAGGTTCGGGTAGAAAATTTGTAGGCGCATTGGTTGTTCCATCTTTTCCAATGTTGAGAGAGTGGATGCGGGAGCACAATATATCATTTATTACCAATGACGCAGCTATCAAAGAGTCTGCAGTTATTGCCTTTTATGATGAACTTGTTGTCAGCTTCAATAAGTTTTTCAATCATGTAGAGCAAGTAAAAAAAATACAATTGCTGTCAGAAGAATGGACCATCAATACAGGTGAAATGACCCCTAAAATGAGTGTTAAGCGTAAGGTGGTGATGGAGAAATTTTCGGGTGATGTGGAAAAGATTTATGGTGGATAATCTTACTAATAAACCAGAAAATTTAATTTTAATAGCGATGTTTTAAAATGTCTTTTTATGAAACCTTACATTTTTATCACACTTGTTTTTTTCTTTTTAGTCTGCTCTTTTAAATTGATGAGTAGTTTGGTTTTTGCTCATAGCCAATATGCTGAAACTTATAAGGCTATTCATGAAATATTTTTGGTAATATTCAATATTTCATTAGTCGTAACCATCATAAAATACATTTTCAGAAAAGGCACTCAAAAGATAAATATGTAACCGTTGGCTATACTATTAAAACCAACTTTTACTCTTACTTCTCGATGTTCTTCCTCCCATACCCAAAGCGCCTAATAAGCTGCGGGTAATAATGGTTGCAGCAGTTCGACCAACACTTTTTATCATTGGGTTATCAAAGAAACTTTCTTCCTTTTTGCCTGTGGCTTTTTCTTCTTTAGCTTCTTTCTTTTCTTCCGCTTCTTCTTGTGTTTTGGCAGCAGCTTCTTGCAATTTAGTGTTTAGCATTTCATATGCACTTTCGCTGTCAATTTCTTTGCTGTATTTTGCTGCAATTTTACTTTTTGAGACCAATGTGTCTATTTCTTCCTCAGTCAATACATCCATCCTGCTTTTTGGTGGAGCAAGCATTACATGTACCAATGGTGTCGGAATACCTTTTTCATTTAGCATCGTTACCAAGGCCTCACCTATGCCCATTTGGGTAATCAGTTCATCCGTTTGGTAAAAAGTAGTTTCCGGATAATTCTCTGCAGTTTGTTTGATCACTTTTCTATCTGCGGCTGTGAAAGCCCTAAGCGCATGTTGTACTTTCATGCCTAATTGACCAAGCACACTTGCCGGGACATCCATAGGATTTTGTGTCACAAAAAATATTCCAATGCCTTTAGATCTGATGAGCTTAATCACTGTTTCTATTTGCTGAAGTAAAGCATCACTCGCCTCTTGAAAAACTAGGTGGGCTTCATCAATAAACAAGACCAATTTTGGTTTGTCCATATCGCCTTCTTCGGGGCAAATGGCATACAACTCTGCCAACATCTGTAACATAAAAGTGGAGAACAACTTCGGTTTGTCTTGCAAGTCTGTAACCCGCAATACATTTATCATCCCTCTGCCATCATCGCTTATGCGCATCAAATCTTCTACTTCAAAACTTTTTTCGCCAAAAAAAACATCTGCACCCTGCTGCTGTAGTTCTATTACTTTTCTTAAAATAGTACCTGTTGAAGTTGAAGCAATTTTTCCATAACTTTTTTCGATTTCTGCTTTGCCCTCATCTGTTATGTATTGCAATACTTTTATAAAATCCTTGAGGTCTAGTATGGGTAATTTATTATCGTCGCAATATTTAAATATCATGGATACAAGTCCTGCCTGTGTATCGTTTAGGCCTAATATTTTGGATAATAAAACTGGGCCAAATTCGCTTACCGTAGCTCTAAGCCTTACGCCTTTCTGGTTGCTAAGGGTGAGTAGCTCTGCTGGATATTGACTGGCGGTATAAGTAATGCCCAGTTTTCCAACCCGTTCATTTATTTTATCATTGGCTGTACCCGGCATGGCTATTCCACTAAGGTCACCTTTTATATCCATTAGTAGAACAGGCACACTTGCATCACTCAGTGCCTCGCTAATCATTTGAAGTGTTTTGGTTTTCCCTGTACCGGTAGCGCCAGAAATTAACCCGTGGCGGTTCATTGTTTTTAACGGAAGAAAAATGTCGGCTTCTGACACAACTTCAGCGTTTAGCATGCCTCTGCCAATTTTTACACTTTCCCCCTTGAAGGTGTATCCTGCTTTAACAGCTTCAATGAATTGTTGATTGTCTGCCATCATAAATATTTTTATTGTCTAAAATTAGATTGTTATTTTCTATTAATTATAATCCATCTTCTCTTTCCATCAACAGTATAGCACTTGAGATACAAGGTAATATTTTTCACCTTCATACATTATTTCGGTTTCTCCACATAGCAAAATATCGCAAGATCACCTTCCTAACATGCAAAGGAATGTATTTGATTTGTTCTTCTTCATTTTTCCAAAGCTCATTTTCTATGGTATTTGGAATAGCATATCCGAGACCAACCTTAATGAAATATCCTTGCTGCACTTTCTCCTTTTCATGTATGCCTGGTGGGAGGAATAGGCCTGTTTGCGTTCTTTCATTGCTTTTGCTAAGGCAAATAAGTACCCGATCGCCCATAATGACTAGTTTTTTTAGTTTATTTTCTATTGTGATTCTCATAATGAAAGTAAAGTTTTGCGAAAGTAGTTAACTTGGTTATATCATGATGAATGTTATAGAAAATAGAAAAGAGGGCATGGTTTTTACTAACAAATTGTTATATATGCTCTATCACACTTCAACCTGTAAAAATATTTATCTGTAGACTGTATATAAATGCGTTATAACTATATCTTTAAACTCTAATAAAAATTAAAATTATGGAAGGTAGAAAATACAAAGTACTTTTATGCGAAGACGATACCAACCTAGGCATGGTCTTTAAAAACTATCTTGAACTAAATGACTACAGTGTTATTTTAGAAAGAGATGGCAGGTTAGGATTAGCTGCATTTCAACGGGAAAAATTTGATATCTGCTTGCTTGATGTTATGATGCCAAACATGGATGGCTTTGCATTAGCAGAAGAAATACGTGATGTTGACCCCGACATTCCATTGTTCTTTCTAAGTGCAAAAACAATGAAGGAAGATATCATAGCTGGTTATAAACTAGGTGCAGATGATTACATCACAAAACCTTTTGATAGCGAAGTATTGCTACACAAAATAAAAGCAATCCTTAAGCGTAATGAAGAAGAAAATAGGATTAATGAAAATATAGAATTTGATCTTGGAAATTTTCACTTCAATCCAAAACTTCGTGAGTTGATCATAGCAGGTGTTACACAAACATTGTCACCAAAAGAAAACGAGCTATTGAAGATGTTGGCAGAACACAAAAATGATTTATTGCCACGAGAACATGCACTAAAAAGAATTTGGGGTAGTGACACTTATTTCAATGGTAGAAGTATGGATGTATATATAGCCAAACTTCGAAAGTATCTTAAAGAAGATCCAGGAATTGAAATCGTCAATATCCATGGAAATGGATTTAGATTGGTAGCACCATAGGATGTACAATATAAAAAGTAAAAGCCTCTGATTAAAATCGGGGGCTTTTTATTTTGAGATATAAAGCAAATGATGTGCTAAGGGTCAACGGAAACTAATTAATAAATAGCTTATCGTCAATACAATTAGATTGAAAATTAGTCTAATAGTAAATTAATGCAACAATATAAAAATAATGGGACTATTAAAAGGATTGACTAGGACTGCTCACCATATTTTACAAAAGGATATATGGGTGAATCTGAAGGAGTAAATTTTCTAACCAAAGCGATACCTACTGATATGATATTTTTGGGTTCTTTATTCTCCCATTTATCCAATTGGTTTTGTGCTAGTTTTTCAAGTGTACGATTTATTGATTCTGGGGTAAATAATTCAACAGTTTTCTTAGAAGCATATCCAATAAAAAAGCCCAAAGCTGTATTTATGATTGTTCTCTTTATTCCAGGCGATTCCGCCAAATAGCTAAAAGTGTTTTTCATCAGGTTTTTGGGTTGCAAATTTTCCTTCAATGCGCCATAGTCTTTTTTAATTTGCCCTTCTTGGTCCCGCATTTTAAGGTCCAATTCTAAGATGCGAATTCGCAATTGATCCGAGTTGTTGATAGTAGCCATGGGTTAAAAAAATTTCCTGATTATCGTGTTGGCGATTGGTTTTTTTAGCAGGTTTTTTCTGCTTCTAAAAAATACAATTCCGGCGATTGCATAAACGAATGCAATGATAAAAAAGCCTACATAAGTTCTACCAATTAAGTCTCCAATTAAAAGAGCTAAACCTATATTCAAAAAAACAAAGAAGATGAACAAGAAAACAAATAAAATAATTGAAGAAATAACCAAGGACGCAGCATTGGAAACTTTGTCAATCGTTTTCAGCTTAAGTAGTTCAATCCTGTTATCAACGTATTCTTTTGTCTGACTAAAGAGCTCTTCTAATAAAGTTAATATTGGCTTTTTATCCATTGCTTGTTTTTGTAATCGCCGGAAATCTGTTAATTAAAATATTTCGTTGGTATTAACCCATGTCTGATGAACCGCCATGATTTGAACCATAAGACCCAACTGCTTCACTGGCTTCTGTTTTTAATGCACTTGCTACAGTACTAACTTTAGATTTTCCTTGAACATACAAATCGGTTGCAGTACTTTTAACAGTATCATACTTATCGGCAACACTGTCAACAAATTCGCCAAACTTTTTCTTTAGATTATCAGCCACGTCCTTACTGCCATCGCTTAATTTTTTTCGAGTTTCTTCGCCTTTGTCTGGAGCAAATAAAATACCCAAAATTGCACCTGTAGCTGCACCTGCCAAAACTCCTAGTAATACTTTTGATCCTGATTTCATAAAATTAATTTTTAAATGTTAAGTAATAATTATTTTGTAATTATTTAAGCAACCAATGAAAAAACAATGCCACATAAGCAAGTTACTAAAAATTATATTTTATGAATGCCATTTTTTACTTTACTAACAATCTTTCACAAAAAAATCAGCATTTTGTGGATCTCAGAAAACGATTTTTAATTGATTCCTGAATTTTTCAAATTGATTATGCAATCTGAGATTTATTGCTATCAAAGTGTCGAATAAGTGGTTTTATTTTATTGATTAGTTTACTATATATCTTTAATCCCTTTCAGCCACTTTATTTTCAACAATTATCCAAAACAATGAATTGTATTGTATAGTAAATGCCAATACAATAATTTTTATCATGTGAATAGGAATTTTTAGAAAATGCTCGATTTTTAATCTGTTTCTTTGGTCTATAATTAAACGAACAAATAGAATAATCTTTTGTTTTTTTATATTTAAATTTAAGCTATAAAGTAGTTATTAATTTATGCGATTTGTTAAAAATAATTAGTTACAATAAATCACTTTTGTTAATGAAACAAATGCTTAATTTGTGGCATTGATTTTTTATACTTTAAGTTTCATTACTAAAATATAAAAAATGCTATTTAAAAGGGGTTTGCTTTATTTATTTTTTATTTCATTGCTTGCTGTATCAAGTTGCGCAGTAATAGGTGGTATTTTTAAAGCAGGAATGTGGTTTGGTATTTTGCTGATCGTAATTGTAATAGGCATAGTTGTGTGGTTGCTAAAAAGATTAAGAAGATAAAATACTATTATTTGGGTAATATATTCTACAGGAAATGTTTTTTTAATGTTTTAAACAATTAGGCAAGCGAATGCTTAAATGTTAAGTTTTTAATGTAATTAAATCTGACTTTCCGGTCATAACACTATCCTATTTGTTACAAGAAATTTATGAAAAAAGGACATTTATATCCACGGTTGTTAGTGGTACTAAAAAAGACCGGAAAATATGTAGTTATATTGCTTACTTCTCTTCTTGTTATTTTCATAGTTGCCTTATTACTCCTTCAAACTGCCCTGGTTCAAAATTACGCTAAGGATAAAATAATTGCATACCTGAGTGTTAAACTCAACACCAAAATAAGCATTAATAGACTTGCCGTTTCTTTTCCTAAACTACTTGTTTTAGATGGTTTTTATTTGGAAGACCAACACAAGGATACGCTCTTGTTTGGAAATAAGTTATTGGTAGATATTAATATGCTAAAATTGTTTAGCGGTGAAATCAAGATAAATGAGATTGCATTAGATGGATTTGTTGGTAAAGTTGCACGTCAAAACAGCGACACAACCTTTAATTTCCAATTTATAATGGATGCTTTTCAACCCAACCAAGATAAAGTTGTCCAAGATACAGGAGTACTAAAATTTGGAATTTCAAAAATAAAACTTGACAGGACAAGATTTGAATTTAAAGATGTGATAACTGGTAATGACTTATCAGTAGCTTTTAAACATTTTGATGCTCGTATCAATTCATTTGACCCAACAAATTTGTCCTTTGATGTGCCTAGTATTTTAATGGATGGAATGACGCTTACTGCTCACCAAACCAAGCCGCTTACTACAGGGAGTGGCAAGGCAATTATTGTAGATTCTGCTGCTTTGCCAATGGGTATGCTTATACTGAATAAAGAAGTACTTATCAGCAATTCTGACATTAAATACACAAATGATGTTTCTGGTATTTCTACTGCTTTTAAAATTAAAAAAGTAGCCGTGCATCCAGTAAAGTTTGATTTGTCTAATTCTGTGGTGGCGCTGAGAGACATTGAAATGGATAAATTGGATGGATATCTTACTATTGAAGCTACCACGGGTAAGCCGAATATTGTTTCTCCTAAAAACCATGAAGAAGCGGTAGCTGCATTTGCTGGTTTTCCATGGATAATTACGGTTGGTAATTTGAGTGTTGGTCAAACCAACTTTTCATTTGTTGATAATAACAAGGCAAAAGTAAAAAGTGGCATGGATTACTCGCATTTGGATTTGCAGAATTTTTCATTAAATGCCAATCATTTTCTTTTAAATAAGGATACACTTGCATTAAACATTTCAAGAGCAAAAATGACTGAGCAAAGTGGGTTTTCCTTAACAGATTTGCAGGCAGATATTATTTATACCGATAAGGAAACTTCGCTTAGGAAACTGTTTTTGAAAACCCCTGATTCTGAAATAAAAAGGAGCTTGGTTTTACGTTATCCATCAATGGCAGCAATGCAAAAGAATATTGATTTACTTGAAATGGAAATCAATATCGACAACAGCTATTTGGCTGTGAAGGATATGCTAACTTTTATGCCTGCGCTTGCAAATAATCCAGCATTTAAAAACAAAGCTTCTAAGTTTTTTGTCAATGCAGATGTTATTGGCAACCTAAGAAAACTAGCGATCAAAACTTTTCAGTTTAAAGGATTTCAACAGACAGCTATTGATGTAAACGGAACTGTATTAAATGTTTTAGACCCCAAGAAGGCATCCGGCGAATTTTCTATTAATAAGTTTAGGACAAGCAGAACAGATTTAATTACCCTATTACCAAAGTCAATTATTCCGAGTACAATCAACCTACCTGAAACTATAGAAGTTCAAGGAACAATAAAAGGAGGAATGAATGATGCACTCGCAAATCTTTCTATTAATTCTTCATTGGGTTCTGCAAGTATAAAAGGAAGTATAAGCAATGGAATGAATAAGGATGCTTCAGTTTATCAGGCAGACGTTTTTACAAATAATTTAAACATAGGTGCAATCATTAAGCAGCCTCAAAGTATGGGTAAAGTAACTGCCCGCTTTGGTGTTTCTGGAAAAGGATACAATCTAAATAGCGCAAAAGTAAATTTAAAGGGAAATATATTTTTGGCTGAGGTGATGAAGTATAGTTATAAAAATTTGGGTTTCGAAGCAAGTGTCGTTAACAAGCAAGTTGTGACCAAAGCAAGCATTAAAGATCCGAATATAACCATTGATTTAGAAGCCAAAGGTACAATCGGTGAACAGCTTACAGACCTATCCTTTATCGCAAATATTGACAGCTTGAATACCGGTGCGCTTCACCTGACCAAAGAACCTATTTTTATGCATGGAAAATTTGCCGCCAATTTTCCTACGCTCATTCTTGATTCTTTAAATGGCAATGTAGCATTTACAAATGGAATAATTGTAGCAAACGGAAAGCGCATTGTTTTGGACACTATTTCAGCTTTGGCTTTTTTCAATAATCAGCAACAATCCATCTCCATTGAATCGGGTTTTATGAATGGTGAAATGGTAGGTAAGTACCGCATTTCCCAACTCGGCGATATTATATCAAAAGCGGTGCTTCCATATATCATTTTTGATAGTACATTACAAACAAATAGTGTAGCGCCCTATGACGTCGCACTTCAATTCAATGTTATTGATCATCCAATTTTACATGGATTTTTTCCTGCACTGAGTCGGTTTGATGGTCTTTCATTATCCTCTTCACTATCCAGTCTGCAAGGTGTTAAGTTCAAGGCACTCATGCCTTACGTTATTTATAATGACATTACTTTGGACAGCTTAGTAATTGCTTCAAATTCCTCATCTTCAGGATTGGACATTGTGACCAGTATAGAGTCGTTTAAAAGTGGTAAAAGCATTGAAGTTTTTGGAACCTCTTTAACCGCAAATCTTACCAATAGAAAAATAGATTTTGGTTTACTAATAAACGACCGAAATGCTAAACCAAAGTATACGCTTTCCGGTTTGATCAATCGCAATACTGAAAAAAACTTTAGTGTAAGCCTACTGCCGGATAGCCTTATGCTAAATTATGAGCCTTGGAAAATTTCCAATAACAATAAAATTGGTTTGGAAAATAACCAAATTTATATTTCTGATTTTGACTTGCAGAATGGTGTTCAGCATTTGGTTTTAAATAGTCCAGTCGGCACAGCGAATAGCCCGCTATCCGTTTCCTTTAATAATTTTAAACTTGCCACATTATCTGCATTTGTACAATCCGATTCTCTTTTAGTGAACGGCACCTTAAATGGAAATATAGAAATAAGGGATCTGATGACACAGCCAAATTTTGTAAGTGATTTGGTGTTAAATAACCTATCCATCAAAACAGATACTGTTGGAAATATCGGCATTAAAGTGAACAATATTGTAAAGGATGTTTTTGCTGCTGATATATCTATTTCGGGTAGGGGCAATGAAGCAAATCTTTCCGGCAATTATTATTTAAAGCCTGGAGGTAATAGTGTAATGGATATGAATTTTAAAATAAAGGCACTTCCGCTTAAATCACTTGAAAGCTTTAGTATTGGTATGATAGATAGTGCTTCTGGAAATTTAAAAGGTAATGTGTCTGTTAAAGGAACAATTGAACAACCACAGATAAAAGGGAATATTGATTTTAATAAGACACAATTTTATGTTCCAATGTTAGGAAGTGTCTTTGCAATCAATAACGAAAGTATTAAAATAGACAATCAAGGAATTGCTTTTGATAAATTCCAGGTTAAGGATTCTGCTAATAATTTTTTCATTTTAGACGGGCTTGCAAAGACAAGCAACTTTATAGATTATAATTTTGATCTTTCTATCAGGGCCAATGACTTCAGGGCCATCAATACAGTAAAATCGAAAGAAGGCTTGTATTATGGTCAACTGTATTTTACTACTAATATGACTTTGAAAGGAACATCTTTGGCACCTGTAGTAGATGGAAAATTGATAGTTAATGATCGTACCAACTTTACTGTTGTATTGCCCCAAAGAGAGATGAATGTTGTAGAACGAAAAGGGATCATTGAGTTTGTTGATATGGATTTAGCTGCAACGGATTCTGTTTTTAGTAACCTGTTGAGGCGTTATGATTCTACGCTCAATAAAAGTACAATTACTGGGATGGATGTTTCAGTTAATATCCAGATTGTAAAGGAGGCTAATTTTAATTTGGTAATTGACGAAGCCAACGGCGATCTAGTAAATCTTCAGGGAGAAGCCTTTTTAAATGGCGGTATAGATCCTAGTGGAAAAATTACCTTGACTGGTACTTATGAATTGGAGAAGGGTGGATATGAACTTTCTTTTAATTTTTTGCGAAGAAGGTTTGATATAAAAAAGGGTAGTAAAATAACATGGACCGGCGAACCTACGACTGCAGAAATGGATTTGACTGCTGTGTATATTGCCAATACTTCCGCCATAGATTTGGTTCAAAACCAGATTAACGATGATACAAAGGTTTATTATCAGCAAAAACTCCCTTTTCAAGTATTGCTTATGATGAAGGGAGAAATATTGAAGCCAATACTAACTTTTGATATCGAATTGCCAATTGAGAATAGTGCCCGTGTCTCCAATGATATATTATTGACGGTGAATGCCAGGCTGGATCAGATAAAGCAAGAACCATCTGAGCTTAATAAACAAGTGTTCGCGTTATTATTACTCAATCGGTTTGTTTCTGAAAATCCGTTTCAAAGTAGTAGTTCCAGCGGATTTAATGCTGCGTCGTTTGCCAGACAAAGTTTAAGTAAAATATTAACTGATCAATTAAACCGACTAGCCGGCGACATCATAACCGGTGTTGATATTTCTTTTGATGTAAACTCTGCCGATGATTTTACAACAGGTGAGCGAAGAGACCGAACCGATTTTAATGTGCAGGTCTCCAAACAATTGTTGAATGATCGATTGAAAATATCAGTAGGCAGTAATTACGAAATTGAAGGACCACAGCAATCAAATGGACAGGGAGCGTCCACCTTGGTGGGTAATATCACCGTAGATTACAAGCTTACACAAAATGGTCGTTATCTGGTAAGAGGTTATCGGAAAAATGATTTTGATGCGATCATTGAAGGCATGGTGGTGGAGACAGGCTTGAAATTTATTATTGCTGTAGATTATAATAAGTTTAAAGAAATCTTTAAGAATAATAAGAAGAGGAAAGCTGCTGAAAATAAAAAGTTGAAATCTGCGGAAGCAAAACAAACGGCTAAAGGCACTATGTAATTGGTAAATATTTTTTGTGATTTAAAAAAGCAAACAAAGGTCTTTCGGACTTGTAGCTTTTGCAGATAAAATTGGTAAATGAGACTATTCAACAACACATATATAACTATTATCTTCGTTGGCTTCTTAGTAACTTTACTAGGACCGGGTTGCAGTAAAAAAAACATTCCTCAAGGTGATGCTTTGTATTTGGGGGCTTCATTGATAATAAAAGATTCTGTATCCTCTACCAGAGAAAGAAAAACCATCAAAAGCGATTTGGAACATTTACTTCGCCCCACCCCCAACAGTAAGTTTTTGGGAATTAAATTTAAACTGGGCTTCTATAATCTGGCAGGAACTCGAAATAATTTTGCATCAAAATTTCTAAGAAAAATTGGCGAACCTCCGGTATTAATGAGTTATGTGAAAATTAGCAAAAATGTACAGTTACTAACTAATTTTTTAGAGAACAAAGGTTTTTTTCATGCTAATGTAAAAGGTGATACCACGGTGAGTGGCAATGTAGGAAAAGCTTATTATTTTGCAGTAACGGGAAATCAATATAAAATTGATTCAGTAACTTTTCCGGACGATAGCAGCAATATCAGCATTGCCATACGAAGCATTGCATCCGCTACTATTTTAAAACGCGGTGATCCATTTGTATTGGATGTTATTAAGGGGGAAAGGTTGAGAATTGATATGCACTTGAAAGAGCATGGTTATTATTTTTTTAATCCCGAGCAATTGATTGTTTTGGTAGATAGTACCATAGGCGGTCATACTGTAAACTTATTTGTAAGGTACAAGCAGGATATACCTTATGCATCAAAGCAAATTTATAGTATTGATAAAGTAATCATTTATTCGAATTACAATCTGACTACCGCATTAAGAGACACCCTAAAAACTGACTCGGAAATTGTAAATGGATTTCAGATTATTGATAGGAAAAAAACATTCAAACCCGAATTATTTAATAGGATATTGACTGTCAACAATGGTTCTATTTATAATCGGACCAATCATAATCTATCGCTTAGTAGGTTGATCAATCTTGGTACTTTTCAATTTGTAAAAAAC
>JANPHE010000157.1:0-9593 GCA_031424295.1 Segetibacter sp.
AGTCTGAAATTTAATGTTCTTGCAACAGAACTTAATGCTTCTATCGTTGTACCGGCATCCCCACCAGCCAATGGTCCTGTAGTTAAACCTCCTGTAAGGATGGTAGATAATTGAGGGAAATATCTTGTTGGAGAAGTGGTAGGTCTGAATGAAATCCAGTTTGGACCTGTAGTTTTGGTTGGGCTGGCTTTACTGTTGGCACCGGTAGTAGTGGTATTGTCATTTTGTTCCCAGCAATACGTTAATACATCGCCAGCATTTGCATCGGTGGCAGAACCAGTGAGTGCAAATGGAGTGCTGATAGGAATAGTATAATTACTTACTGCAGCGACTACCGGTGTTGTATTTGTAATAGTTGAAGTTGCCGGGCACGTTTTAGAACCAAGGTTTGTTTGTATCTGTGCAATTGAAGCTTGGTGATAAATATCAATGGAATGAGGAGCAACATCATAACTGGTAATACCGGCATAACCCATTATGGTAATGCCAGAGCCGACTTCTTTGTTTACACCGGTTCCTTCGCTGGCAGAGGAAAAAGTATGATTGGCACCTAATTGGTGACCAACTTCATGAACTACATAATCAATGTCAAAATTGTCACCAGCAGGAATACCATCGGCTGGAGAAGTATAACCACTTCCTTTACCTGAATTGCAAATACAACCAATACAGCCAGCATTACCACCACCACCGGAAGCACCAAAGAGATGTCCGATGTCATAATTGGCATCTCCAATAACAGAAGTTAAGGTAGTTTGCAACTCATTGTTCCACGCACCGCCGGCACCGGTAGAAGCTGCAGAATACGGATCGTTACTTGCATTGTAATAAAAAACACTTGTACTACCAGCAACCAGATTTAGGTGAAGGGCAAGGTCTTTTTCGTACACACCATTGCAACGGGTAAGGGTTGCATTAACGGCAGCTAAAACAAGACTCACTTGCGATGCACTTGTGGCTCCAAAGTAGTTTGAATATTCAGCAGTCACAGATTGAGCCAGACGCATAGTCTTTAAATTGCCTCCTGATCTTGCAGCTAATTGAAAAGGTTTGATACTTTTATTTAATTCAAACTCCATCTTTTCATCTGTAGTACAATTCCAGGGAAGTTTGCCCAATGCTCTATGAGAACGATAAACAGAATAGGTAGCATGGTCTTTAGAATAAGCCTCAATGAATTCATTGTCATCGTTTGTTCTAAAAACCATGGTTTGAATACCTTGTGGAGAAACACTTAGTTTCAAAGTGGCACTCTTGTCTGTAATTCCTTTGCCAGAGTAAGCCCTGATTTCAGGAAATTGAGCTTGCAAAGACGGTTCAAAATTTGAACCTTCATACACCTCAAAAGACTCGATGTTTCCATCAGCGTTTGGTAAAGAAATTATAGTCGATTTGCTCTTTGCGTTGTTGCCAATGATCGAGAACAATACTTGCTTAAAAGGTTCAAAATTCAAATTGAATAATTTCACCTCTTTAGGATAAGATGACCTGGATACAGACTTATCTGTAACAATGCTACTACGGCTTTGATTGTTTAATGACCAAAACTTATTGGCCTGGGCATTTCCTGCAATAGTTAACAAACCTAACATTGAAGTTAGAAGCAAAATTTTTTTCATTGACAATTTTGTTTAATTATTTATAAAATGAGAGAAGTAAATGTAAACATCTTTTTAACAAAACGGCATCGTAATTAATACAGTTTTAATTAATTTTCTATTTTCTATTAGGTTTTTCCTGTTTTGTTTAAAATTGGATCGACAAGGATAAACAATAGTTGTTTTATTTAATATTAAATATCCTCAAAAATCTTTCCATTGCTTTTTAATTATCTTTATTTCCATAAACAAAAACTGAAACCATATTGGATTTATATCCTAAAAACATTAAGCCTTACTATGATTAAACCGCTTGCTTTATCCATCTTTTTTATTTTGGCACTTGTATCTTGCAATCCTGGTACCGCAGGTAATAATAAAGAAGCTTTTCCAAAATCATTTAAAGAAATAAAAAAGGCCGCTTGGTTAATTGGTCAATGGAAAAGTATTTCATCTGACGGAATTGCCATTGAATATTGGAATCACTTGAATGATTCTGCAATGGCAGGCACCAGCTATTTTTTAAAGGGAAAGGATACTGTTTCAAAAGAAACAATTTTATTAGTACAGAAAGGAGAAAAATTAATTTATATCCCTACAGTTAGTAATCAGAATGAGGGAGAGCCGATTTTGTTTTCGTGTGTTTTTTCTACGGATAAAGAATTGGTATTTGAAAATAAAGCGCATGATTTTCCACAATTAATTTCATACAAGCAAATAAGGGAGGACTCGGCTGTAGCAGAAATATCAGGACCAATAAATGGTAAATCAAAGGCGATAACATTCAATATGAAAAAGCAATAAAACGGTATAATGCCTGCTAGACTTTATCAAGGTCCTTAAACCATTCCTTAATAATTGTATTTTTCTCTTTGTTTACATATTCTAAAAAAGAAGCAGCAACAGGCGATAGATTTTTTCCTTTTAACCAAATCAGCCGCCAAGTTGTTTTTATCGGCAATCCTTTTATCGGAATAATCTTTATAGATCCATTGTCTAATTCTGGTTTTATTCCAAGTATGGGCATTATGGAGTAGCCAAGTCCTGCGATTATGGCTTGCTTAACGGCCTCGTTAGAAGTTAACTCCATTTTTTTATGAATTGGCAAATTGTAGGTTTGTAAAAATTCTTCCATTGTTTGTCTTGTACCCGACCCTTTTTCTCTGAATATGAGTGGAATTTGACCAAAAATTTCTTTGATTTCTATACCCTTCATTGGTTCTGTTTCTTTTCCGCCTACCAAATAGAGTTTGTTATCAAGCAGACTAACATTGTTTACAGCTAAAAATTCCGGAACAATGGATACCAATGAAAAGTCAACTTCATTCTTTTTCAAGCTTTCAATCACTTTAGATTTATTGGTCACGTCCATGATTAGCTCTACACCGGGATGTTGTTTCATAAAGCCAACAAGGAAATAAGGCATTACATATTTACCGGTAGAAACCACAGAAATTTTAAGTCTGCCGGTCAGTTGACCTTTGTAGGTTAATGTTTTATAGTTTATAGCATATACCTGATTTAGAATTTCTTCTGCAGAACGGGCTATTTCTTTACCAAAATCGGTGATGTATATTTTCCTGCCAACTACTTCGGTTAACGGGATTTCAAACTGGTCTTGCAAGTTCTTTAACTGAATAGACACGGCCGGTTGTGTTAAATTAAGTTCTTCTGCTGCCTTGGTTACACTCTGCGTCTGCGTTACCTTAAGAAATATCTGCAATTGGTTAAGTGTGTAATTCATAAAAATTATTAATGCAAATCATTACAAACATAAATAAAAATATATCATTTACAATCCAGAATTTTGCACTACAAATTTAAAAATCAAACAAAAATGACAAAAGTAACAGTTGCTAAAGGTGATGGAATAGGTCCGGAAATAATGGATGCCACACTCGATATTATTCTAGCTGCGGGAGCCCAGATTGAGATTGAAGAAATAGAAGTTGGAGAAAAAGTTTACCTGGCTGGCAATACTGCGGGTATAGCCAAAGAATCGTGGGATACTATCAGAAGAAACAAGGTATTTCTAAAAGCACCTATTACTACACCTCAAGGCGGTGGTTACAAGAGTTTAAATGTTACAACCCGTAAATTTCTAGGTTTGTATTCAAATGTAAGACCATGTATGAGTCTTCATCCTTTTGTAAAAACCAAACATCCGCTAATGGATGTAGTGATCATAAGAGAAAATGAAGAAGATTTGTATGCAGGGATAGAGCACCAGCAAACAGATGAAGTAGTACAATGCCTGAAGATTATCAGCCGCCCGGGTTGTGAGAAAATTGTACGTTATGCATTTGAATATGCCAAGCAATACAGCAGAAAGAAAGTTACCTGTTTTACCAAAGACAATATTATGAAACAAACAGATGGTCTGTTTCATAAAGTATTCGATGAAATTGCTGCTGAATATCCAGAGATAGAAAATGAGCATTGGATTATAGATATTGGTGCTGCAAAACTTGCTGATACTCCAGAAGCGTTTGATGTAATTGTTATGCCCAATCTTTATGGAGATGTATTGTCTGACGTTGCAGCACAAATAACAGGATCTGTTGGATTGGCAGGCTCTGCAAATATTGGTGAAACTTGCTCAATGTTTGAAGCTATTCACGGATCTGCTCCAAGAAGAGCTGGTCAGAATTTAGCAAACCCTTCCGGTTTATTGCAAGGGGCTATTTTGATGCTGAATCACTTAGGTCAAACAGCCGTTGCTGAAAAAGTACAAAACGCATGGTTGAAGACTTTAGAAGATGGCACGCATACTTATGACATTTTCAAAGAAGGAACAAGCAAGCAAAAAGTTGGAACAAAAGAATTTGCTCAGGCCGTTATTGCAAATCTTGGAAATTTACCAACTCAGTTAAAGGCGGTATCTTATGCACATGGGGCTGCGCTTCAATTACCTAAATACGTAAGAAGAGCACCATCTAAAAAAGAGCTTGTTGGCGTTGACATTTTTGTACACTGGAATGGTAACAGCCCTGATGAATTAGCAAACGTGATTCAAAAAATCAACTCCGATGATATTAAACTGAGCATGATTACAAACAGAGGAATTAAGGTATGGCCAGAGGGATTTGAAGAGACTTTCTGCACAGATCATTGGAGATGCCGTTTTAAACCAACTGAAGGAAATGCAGTAACCAAACAAAGCATCATTAACTTACTATCAAGAGCTATCAGTAATAATATAGATACTATCAAAACTGAAAATCTTTACGATTTTGATGGCAAAGCAGGGTACTCTTTAGGTCAAGGTCAATAATTAATTTTAAAAAGATAAGTAGTGAATATACAACTCATGCATGGGCACTTTAGTAAGGCAGATTCTCTTGATTTGATCACTCAGATGATCCATGTAAAGATTCGGTATCACGAGAATAAAATTAAAGCTTCTTCAAATGAAGAGGACACGAAGATGCGGGAAACAAAAATAAAGCGGCTTCAAAAAGACCTATATGACCTCAAAAAACTTTTGGATGCAAAAAATGATGTGGTATCGATCACTTCGCAGATAGAAATAGAATAAAAATGTGCAAGAAAAAAGGTATTCAATTAGATTGCCGGAAAATTTACTGCAACCGATGCCAGAGATGTATTAATTAATCTGATCAGCTATAAAATCAACTTTCACCAAATGAAGAATTTTAGCCAACAGGTAAGATTGGGCAAAAGTGATAAGCATTCCGAAAAGAGGATATCCGAACTGTCTGAATATAAAATCAAACTATTGGAATTTCTTGAAGAGGCCGATATGAATGGTTATCGAATAAAAATTGATTCTGTAATTACGATTGAAGTTGAAAAGTAAGGTTGATGTCTTTGATGGCAGAGATATAATCATTGCCACTCAACATAAAAAAGAAAAGGTAATAGCTCCTTTACTTGAAAAAGTTCTGAAAGTGAATTGTATTACACCTGATGGTTTTGATACAGACATTTTTGGAACTTTTTCGGGTGAAGTGGATCGTAAGAATGATCCCCTTACCACAGCTAGAGA
The DNA here is from genome assembly GCA_031424295.1 of Segetibacter sp. Lineage (GTDB taxonomy): Bacteria > Bacteroidota > Bacteroidia > Chitinophagales > Chitinophagaceae > Segetibacter. Next base: position 5,608 of record JANPHE010000157.1, read on the forward strand.
GAAGTGTTTGCAAGCCATGAAATTGTACAACTGCGATCTTGCCATTGCAAGTGAAGGGTCTTTCGGTCCACATCCGGAAATGTTTTTTATTCCTGCGGATGATGAGATTATCGTATTGATTGACAATAAAAATAATCTGGAAATAAAAGCCAGGCATTTAAGTACGGAAACCAATTTTTCTGGGAAGGCAATTTCTTCGGAATCGGAACTAAAATCATTTGCGAAATCAGCCATGTTTCCTTCTCATGGATTAATTATCAAGAAAGCAAAAGATGATCATTCGGAAGTCGTAAAAGGAATAGTTGATGAAGCAACTTTAGGAAGCGTCTATAAGCATTTTCTTCTAAACTATGGAACTGTGTTTGTTGAAACAGACATGCGGGCAATGTACAATCCTACGAGGATGTTAAACATTGAAAAGGCAGCACAAAAATTGGTTGAAATGGCCTCAAGCCTATGCCCACAATGTCAAACTCCGGGCTTTAGTATTCAAGAAGTAAAACCTGGATTGCCATGCAGTTTGTGTGGGCTACCAACAAGATCAACATTGTCTTACATTTACAAATGTCAGTGCTGTACATTTGAGGAAGAAAAAAAATATCCAAACAATAAATTGCAAGAGGACCCAATGTATTGCGACAATTGCAACCCATGAAACAAGGACCAAAAACATTGACAATTGCTGAAGCGGTCGAACTACTTAGGAAAGATGAGGTAGTAGTAATGCCAACAGAAACCGTTTATGGTTTGGCTGCCAATATCTACAGCGAAAGCGCAATATCAAAGATCTATGAAATAAAAGGAAGGCCATCTACTAATCCATTGATAGTACATATTCCATCTATAAATCGGTTGAACGAAGTAGCCCAGCACATTCCTGCAATAGCTTACCATTTAGCAGAGGCTTTTTGGCCCGGACCTTTAACGATGGTATTGGAAAAAAAGAAAAATATTTCAGATAATATTACGGCAGGTCAATCAACAGTAGCGGTGAGAATACCTAATCATCCTGTTGCACTTGAGTTGTTGAATACAGTTGATTTTCCATTGGCGGCTCCTAGTGCGAATCCATCAAATTACATCAGCCCTACCTGCCTGGATCATGTAAGAAAGACACTTCCTCAACTTGGCAATCAAATGCTGGAAGGAGGTTCTTGTAATAAAGGAATAGAATCTACGGTAATCGGCTTTTCAGACGCAGGTATAGTTTTGTATAGGGATGGTGCTATTTCAAGAGAGGCTATTGAGTTAATTACCAGAGAACCATTGAAACTAAAAAATTCAATGAATACGAGTACGCCTTCTCCCGGTATGATGTTGAAGCATTATTCTCCTATCACTCCAATACTTTTGACCCATCATGTAGAAGAGGTATTGATTCAATTTGGTGATAAGCGGGTGGGCATTATTTCTTTGTCCGAACATTATCAGGGTTCCAACATTGTTAAGCAGATATCATTATCTCCAGCCCGGAATCTGGAAATGGCGGCTCAACACCTATTTTCAGCATTACATGATTTAGATGTTCTTTCATTAGATGTTATAATTTGCGAGCAGTTTCCTGAAGAGGGACTTGGGCGATCAATAAACGACCGCCTAAAAAGGGCAGCATCCATTTGATAATTATTTACACTAAACAAACGTATGAATTTTGACCTTCTTTTAGAAAACCTGACCAATCCTGCATTGCTTTTTTTTGTTTTAGGAATTATTGCAGTATACCTAAAAAGTGATCTTGAAATTCCTCAAAATTCCTCTAGATTTATTTCTCTTTATTTATTGTTTTCTATTGGTTTTAAAGGTGGGCAAGAGCTTAGCCATGAAGCATTTACAGCCGAAATAATTTGGTCAATGGCATTCGGACTTTTAATATCCTTACTCATACCCTGTTATACTTTTTTTATTCTTAAAAGAAAACTACGTATAGATGATGCGGGTGCTATAGCAGCAGCATATGGTTCGGTGAGTGCGGTTACTTTTGTGACTGCTGTTAACTATCTGGAATCTCAACAAATGGATGTTCACGGGCAGATGGTAGCCATCATGGCATTGATGGAAAGTCCTGCTATCATAGCCGGACTTTTGCTTATTTCAATTTATAATAAGGATGCGGATAATAAAATAAAAAAGTCTTCAGCTATCCGACATTCGTTTACCAATGGAAGCGTACTGCTCATACTTGGAAGTTTACTAATTGGCTTTTTAGCCAATGCCAAACAAGCTGAAGGTATCAGACCATTTACTACAGATATTTTCAAAGGATTTCTCGCTATCTTTTTGTTGGATATGGGGATTTCAAGCGGGAAAAAACTTTCTTCTTTTTTATCAAATGGAATGTTTCCATTGGTTTTTGCAATCCTAATTCCGCTTATAAATGGAAGTGTAGTAGCATGGTTAAGCCAATTTGTAACACACGATACTAGCAACAGATTCATTTTTGCCATTTTGGCTGCAAGTGCATCTTATATAGCAGTACCCGCTGCTATGAAAATGGCTGTACCGAAAGCAAATCCCGGATTGTTTCTCCCCATGGCACTCGCTGTAACATTTCCTGTTAATATAACGATTGGAATGCCATTGTATTTTTGGTTAGTGAATTGATAGAGAAATATTAAACTGCGTGGAAACTATCTTTGCGTCGCTTTATTTTGATTGTAAATCTCATTCTCGACCATCTCTTACCGGACAGTGCTTGTCGAAGTAGGGGAAGTATTCTGTCCGCCCTGAACCGATGACGATAGAAAAATTGATAATGACGATAACAACAAAAAGCTAAATAGATAATGTCCAGCCCGATATGAAGCGCAATAGATTTACAAAAAGTCGAAGATGGCTATGTCCATCCCGTAATTGGTCAAACCCCCTCTTATGTGCCAACCCTTCTCTGTCTGAAGTAAGGTGCTGTCAGGAATAATTTTAGATATTATTTTAAACAAGCAAATTTTCTGGGGAGATTATATTGTCAGTTGAAATTACATTTTCGTTTTAAGCGGTTCTTATTACGGAGAATTCTTTACGGATAATTTGTAAGACTTCTTGCAATGTGAGGTATTTGTCTTTGCAATAGTCTTGTAAAGTTATTTGGTCGCACATAAATTGGTTTATGAGTGGCGTATTTTCAAATTGCTTTAACTTGAAACTACGCTTAAATTTTAGTGGGTAAAGTTCCTTTGCAGTTTTTATAACAAAACGTATGAGGGTTATGCAGTAAGATGGAAATTTTTCCTGGCTTATCTCCTGTTCATGTATTTTTTTGAAAGTAATAAATAATAGTTCTTCTGCCTCTTTCTTATTTGAATGACAAATTTGTAATGATATGCCATATAGCATTCCACAATACTTGTCATAAATATTTTCAAAATTAGAATTGCTCAACATTACTAAAAATTATGCTTATTTATATAAAATGGCAACAGCAAAAGTCAAACTCTTTTAATGCAAAACATTACACAATTTTGAAGAATATTTGCATCTTTCACACATTGCTTCATCTTAAAAATTCAAAAACAACACCACGTATTTTAGTCAATAGAATGACGTTAATTACAAAAATAATTAAGGAATGGGGTATGACTTGCCCATTAAGGGATTTCTATGAGTTAAGTCTCATAGAAAACAGCGTCGCCTTTTCTGTTTCTTTATTAGTGAAGTGTTGCGATAGGGTTGCACATAACTTTTCCATTTCCGTCAATATCGCTTTGGCCATCTTTCATTTCAATCAATGTGGCGTAATGGATTAAATGAATGTTTTTTTGGTGACCATAATTAATTTGACGAGGGATAATTTAAGTCTTTAAAATTCTGAATGTAGCGATGTATCCTAATGCAGATAATAAAAAAATAAAAGCCTCCGGAAATTAATCCGGAGGCTTTTTAAAAAGAAACTATTCTATTTTTATTGTACTACTATTTTTTCTGTTGTTCTTCCATTTTCGTTGGTTACCGTCAGGTTGTAAACCCCTTTAGGAAATTCCTTAACAGGTATT
>JANPHE010000158.1:0-6172 GCA_031424295.1 Segetibacter sp.
TTGGTGTACTTGCGAAATCCTTCCATTTCAAAAGAAATAGTATAATAACCCGCCGGCAAATTTTTTATGCTGTACAAGCCTGTAGAATCTGTAAGTGCTAATTTCTGCCCTACAATTTTTTCGGAACTTATGGTAACAACTGCTTCAATCAAAGGTTGTTTGGTGCGTGCATCTTTTATAAAACCACTGATCATTCCAAGCTTTTTTTCCTGACTAAAAACAATACCAAAAAGTAAAAAGGTTACCGCAAACAAACCGATTTTCATTTTCTTCATAACATTTAATATAATGGATTTACCAAAGCCTCCCTAAAATCCTGCCAAATCTCCTTTACAACTTCAGCCGCAGGTTTAATAGCATTTATTATAGCACTCACTTGACCTATCTCTAACTCACCTTCTTCCATTTCGCCTTCAAACATTCCTTTTTTGGCCCGGCCTCTTCCAAGTAATTTTAGTAGTTCCTCTTTGGTTGCGCCACTCAATTCAGCCTCTTTTACCTGCTGATAAAAAGGATTTTTCAACAACCTTACCGGAACCGTTGCTTTCATGCTTAGCATGGTATCTCCTTCTTCGGAATTTATAATTGCATGCTTAAAGTTGCTATGCGATGAAGCCTCAGGTGTACATACAAACCTGCTCCCAATCTGCACCCCATGGGCACCAAGCACCATCGCTGCCAACATTTGCCTACCAGTTGCGATGCCTCCAGCTGCGATGACAGGTATTGAAACAGCATTTCTTACGGCAGGTATCAATACCATCGTTGTGGTTTCTTCACGTCCATTGTGCCCGCCAGCTTCAAAGCCTTCCGCAACCACAGCATCGCAACCGGCAGCTTCGGATTTTTGAGCAAACAGACTACTGCTTACGACATGCACTACGGTAATACCATGATCTTTTAGTTTGGCAGTCCAGGTTTTTGGATTACCGGCACTTGTAAATACAATGGGTATTTTTTCTTCAATAATGGTATTAATATGCTGCTCAATATCTGGATACAAAAGTGGAAGGTTTACCCCAAAAGGAAGATTAGTTGCTGATTTGCATTTTGCAATATGCTCCTTCAATACATCCGGATACATACTGCCTGCACCCAATAATCCCAGCCCACCGGCATTGCTTACTGCACTTGCCAATCTCCAACCACTTGCCCATATCATTCCTGCTTGAATGATGGGATATTGAATTTTGAATAGTTGAGTAATGCTGTTTGAATAGTTGTTCATGCTGCCTGGTTAAAAATTAAATATACAAATGAAGAATAGAAAACTGCTATCCTTCCGTTCATTAAGGAATTCTTATAATTGCAGGCAAGAGCCTGGGGCATAATAACTTCTAAAAAACAGCATGAATATGATAAATTATTGGGGATATTACTACAATAATAAACGAATAAAAATAGAGCCGCAACCATTAATTATCTAAATAATCTGCCTATTGCTCGTTATCCAAACTCAATTTCAGTATTGTCACCAATATTTAGGCTACGTTTCATACCTTTTACAGATGCATCACTGCCTATAAGGGAATAGTCCAGCACTACTTCATCAAGTGTAGTATAAGATCCTATGATGCTTTCTTTGATAATAGATTGACGGATGGTAGTGTTTGCTCCGATAGCTACATTTGGACCTATGATAGAGTCACTGATGATGCAGTTAGGCGCTATACTAACCGGAGGAATAATGATGGTGTCCTTATAATTGTGGTGAAAATCAATATTGCCGCCTGATTTTTTCAAAAAAATTGCATTACTCTCTAATAATGTTTCCTTTTTACCGCAGTCGAACCAGTTTTTCACCTTCAGCGCTTTAAATTTAGCACCCCTTTGAATCATGCAGTCTAGAGCATCCGTAAGGTTGTATTCACCATTAGTCTGAATATTGTCTCTTAAGAGTAGATTTAGGCAGTCGTATAAAAAATTGGTCTCCTTGATTTTATACAATCCAACCAATGCCATATTACTTTTTGGAATATTTGGTTTCTCTACGACCCTTTCAATAAAACCATCTTCATTTATTTCTGCAACACCAAAATTTCTTGGATCATCTACCTTTTTTACACCCAACATACTGAAAGGACTGCTTACCATTTCCATTACATCAAACTCACAAATGGTGTCTCCAAGTGCCACAAATACTTCATCATCTCCTACTATTTGTTGCGTCAACTCTATTGCATGACCTGTTCCCCATCGCTCGTTTTGCTGTACGAAATGACAAGTAAGATGAGGAAAAGTGGATTTAGCGTAATCCTGTATTTTTTCTCCCAAATAACCGATAATAAAAATAAACTCCTTAATACCAGCCTCATGAAGTTGATCAACAATATGACTTAAAATCGTTTTCCCTGCTATGGGAATCAATGCTTTTGGCTGTGTATAGGTGTGTGGGCGAAGTTTGGCACCTGCTCCGGCAACGGGTATGATAGCTTTCATTTACATTCCTTTTTCTGCCGCACTTTTCCTCTTTTCAAAAGCAAACAATTCAACTTCCTTATTCGCAACACTCTAGCAACAGGGGTGTGAAATTAGGGAAATTTTCTATCCTGAACACCATTTGGGGGAAATTATTATGTAAAATATACACAATTTACTTTCTTACTATTCTACCCGGATTCTTAGCTATAAATGCTTCCCAACCTTTAACGCCATTTGCAAGTTTACCCAATACTGAGGAAGATTGGTAATGGTGGCACAAGGCAACAGCAAGCGCATCAGTCGCATCAAAATACTGAGGTTTCTCCTCTAATTTCAGAATTTGTTGCAGCATTTTCCATACCTGGTCCTTATCTGCATTGCCATTACCTGTTATAGATTGCTTTATCTTTTTTGGAGAATACTCTGTTACCGGCAGTCCTGAATGCATGGCTGCAGCAATAGCTACTCCCTGGGCCCTGCCCAATTTTAGCATACTTTGTACATTCTTACCAAAAAAAGGTGCTTCTATAGCGAAAGTGGTCGGATTGTACTTGCCAATCAACTCGCACACTTTTGTATGAATTTTTTGCAATCGCTCATAAGCATCTTTGGTTGAGGCAAGCTTTAATACATCCATCAAAACCATCTCAGGCGTACCCGAAGAAGTATCTATGATGGCATACCCCATAACGATGGTACCCGGATCTATTCCTAAAATAATATTGCTTTTCACCTTCATTTTTGATTGCGTGAAAGTAGTATTTAACCCGTTATTGGTCTAATGTTATGTATAAGAATATTTATTTTGTACGTTTGACGAAATTTTGATGCACCTGAATAAGCAGTTTAAAATATTTCTCAACTACTTTTTAGGCCCTGCCTTATTCATAATTCTTTCAATTTCTATTTACAGAAACATTACTAATCAGAAAGATTGGCAAGAATCTCTAATAGAAATAAAAATGTCAATTTCAGGGCCACAGGGATGGAAAGCACTATTGGTTTGCATGCTCATGTTGGTTAACTGGAGCTTTGAAGCCATGAAATGGCGTGTATTATTAAAACACATTCAACAAATTTCATTTTTCACATCTTTTCGGGCAGTACTTTCAGGCTTAGGCGTGTCTGTAGCTATGAGTACGCCTAATGGCGCAGGCGAATATGTTGGTCGTATCATGTATGTAAAGGAAGGAAACAGGATAAGGGCTGTTACTTTAACGTTAGTAGGAAGTATTAGCCAACAAATTATTACAATGGCGTTAGGCACGCTTGGCTTGTTTTTATTGCACGATCAAATCATTAATGCACTTTACAAAACCATTAAGCTTCCTGTCCTTTTTCTGGATGCACTCACTTATGTCGGTGTACTGGCAACTACTTTTCTTTTGATTATTTATTTTGAGATTAGCTACCTAATAAAACTGATTGAAAAAATTCCATTTGTATCCAAGTACTCCTACTTTATACAGAAACTGGAAGAGCTAAATTGGAAAGAACTTTTAAAAGTACTTTCCATTTCAACCTGTAGGTATTCGGTATTTGCTTTTCAATATATATTGTTGTTACAGGTATTTAATGTAGGCATTGATCCATGGACTTCTTTTTGGTGTATTTCTGTAATGTTTCTGGTACTAGCTATCGTTCCTAGTTTTACTTTTGCAGAGATTGGTGTCAGGGGCTATGTAAGCCTTCAATTATTTGGCGTATTTAGTACCAACGCCGTCGGAATTACGTTTACTGCACTTGCTATTTGGTTTATTAACATTATTATTCCTGCTTTGGCAGGAAGTTTGTTTTTGCTTGGTATCAAACTTTTCAGAAACAAATAGCATGAGAAAAAAGATACTACTTATTGGTTTAATATTTACAACAGTAATATTAACTGCGGGAACAGAGGATAGTGAATTTTGCACCATCAGGAACCATAGTTTTCAAGCCGGAGAAAACATCACTTTGATTGTTTATTATAATGCATTGGGTTTGTACATCAATGCAGGCACCGCCAACTTCATAGTTTCGCAAGAAAAGCTGGCTAACAAACCCGTGTATCATATTACCGGTACAGGCGTTACCAATAGTAGCTATGACTGGATTTATAAAGTAAGAGACAGCTATGAAACCTTTTTGGATACTGCTACGCTAAAGCCCTATAAGTTTATAAGAAATGTAAATGAGGGAAGTTATAAGAAATACGAGAACGTGACTTTTAACCATGCAACCAATACAGCATTAACTACCCAAGGCGTTTTTAAAGTGCCGCCTTGCATTCAGGATGTAATCAGTGCAGTATTTTATGCCCGAAATATTGATTTCGACAATTACAAAGCCGGCGACAAAATTTCTTTCAGCATGTTTATAGACAATGAAATCTACAACATGTACATCCGGTACTTGGGAAAAGAAACTGTAAAAACACAATACGGCAAATTCAAAGCCATTAAATTTAAACCCTTGCTTGTAAAAGGAACATTGTTTGAGGGCGGAGAAAAAATGACGGTTTGGGTAAGCGATGACCGCAATAAAATTCCCCTTCGCATAGAGTCTCCAATTGTAGTGGGCTCTGTAAAAGCAGATATGATGAGCTACCGGGGACTGCGTTATCCGTTGACATCGCTTATCAGTTTCAGATAATTTTATGAAGGAAAAACCAAACGATGCAAGGTTATCTTTTCATTAAGGAAAAAGAAAATCAGCTTTTTTTTGCCACTGAATTAAAAATAATAGGTAGATTACACAAACCTATTATCTATGCATTGGAGAAAATTCACAGGGGAACCCCTTCATCTTCCCATAAAAGATGCTGTAGAAACAGCCATTAAAAACGAAAGGGCAGCCGGCAACAACCTTAAAGTTTGTATTGGGACCGACAGTCAAGTGAAAGGAAAAGAAACCGAGTTTGCCACCGTCATTGTTTTTCTGCGTGAAGGTCGTGGTGGGTTTATGTACATCCACAACGAGAAGACCCTTCAGAAATATTCCATCAAAGAAAGAATGCTGGTGGAGGTAGCAAAAAGTATAGAGATTGCCTATGAATTGTGCAATCTATTTACAGTGTACGATGTGGACATGGAAGTGCATGCAGACATTAATACAAATCCACAGTTTAAGAGTAACGATGCATTGCGGGAAGCGATGGGTTATATACTCGGGATGGGGTTTGCTTTCAAGGCCAAACCCGAAGCTTTTGCCAGTAGCAGTTGCGCCAATAAAGTGGTGAACTAAACCTGAAAAAAGTTATAGGTAGCACTGCCGGTTTTATCGGCAGCGTGCAATTGCCTCCCATATTTTCTGCAGATAAAAAATGAATGCGAATTTTCGCCATCGCCTTCTTCGATTACAATAGTTGTGTATTTTATGCTGCTGTTGCTATGCTGCACCAACAGACTGATGGGTAGGTAAGTTTGCAGGTGAATACATACATCCTGAAAAGGCGTAACGTTCCGCCCCAATTGCACGAAACATTTTATTAGTGGCAGGCAAACTTCTTCAAACATCTTTTGCCTAATATTACAATGCAGGTATTTTGCTCTTACTCTTTGGCACATAATAGATAAGAAGAATACAAACTAGCTGCAATGCGTTTAAAATATTTCTGTATAAATGATAACTAAACCATTCATCTCTAAGGCTCGACCAATTGCCCGGTATGGTTGTAGGTGTCCATGTTAGAAATAAATCGTTTAAAGGTCTGTTGCATTGTTAAGCAACAAAAGTGTTGCTTAATAGGAGCAGGATTGCCGCTAAAATAAGA
>JANPHE010000159.1:0-31972 GCA_031424295.1 Segetibacter sp.
ATAGCAGGTGCTTTGGCTAGATTTGCTAATGAAGCAAGGTTGACGGCCGTATTTTTGCGCAGGTATTCCTTATCTATAAACTCGGGCAAATCGCCATATTGAATGCCATTTTCTGTTCTTACATCCTGGTGTTGGCGGTTGTAGTTTTCATTCATTTCGGTAATGCGAACAGCGGCAAAACCATTTTGCACAAAAGGCGTATGATCGCCACCACGCAAAAACCGATCGTTGCGGTAGATTAATACAACCTCCAAATTGTCCACATACCGTTCGCCAACTTCTTTTACATACCGCGCCAATTGCCTTGCCTTTCCATCATTTTCCAAACCAAGATTGCGAATGCTCATTGCATTTTTATCCAGCTCGTATGCAGGCAGTCCTTCGCTAAAAACACGAAGTCGGGTATTGTCTATGATGTTGGTTTCGTTGCTGTTGTTGCTGCCCATAATGTCATTGTTCAGCAAGGCTTCCAACTGCCAACTTTCCTGCCGTGCTTTCTTTGCCAAATATCCGGAACCTAATAAACCTTGTTCTTCGCCACTAACCGCCACAAAAATAATGGTGGCCGGAAAAGATTGTTTGCTCATTATTCTTGCACATTCCATTACGGCCGCTACACCGCTGCCATCATCGTTGGCACCCGGTGCATCTTTGGTGCTGTTCATCACATCGCTTGCCCGGCTATCCAGGTGACCGCTGATTATAAAGATCCGTTTGTCATTGGCATCTGTTCCCTGCAAAGTGGCCATTACATTTCCCAGAAGGGTTGGCGCATTTATACGTTTGCCATCAGCAGCTAAAGTGGTGGTATCTATCATAGCGGTCATTCGACCACCGGACTGTTTTGCAAATTCATTGAATTTTGCCAACACATAATTCCTTGCCGCTGCAATGCCTTTATTGGTGTCTTTTTGTTTGTTTAGTGTATTTCGGGTGCCGAAACTTACCATGGGATTGATGTAAGCTTGCAACGAATCTGCAGACACTTCCTTGACCATTTTTTCTATAGCCGCATCGCGATGGATAATGGTTTGACCATTGGCCATGTACTGAAGTATGGAACAAATAAAAAGGAGTAAGAGTTTTTGCATGGGGGAATTTTTTGCGGTTTAAAGGTAAGGGGATAATTGGGAGGGGAAATAATGAATATCGTATTAGTCATATGAAATTACTTTTTACTTATCCATCTCATGCTAATAATTTCTCCAATTTCATTTTCCACTTTTCCCAGTCTTTCATTTCCTTGGTTTGTAAATCTAAAAATTTCTGTGTGTGGTCGTGATAAATTAAATGACAAAGTTCATGAATGATTACGTACTCAATACAGCCTTTTGGGGCCTTAATCAATTCAGGATTAAGAATGATTTTTCCTTTAGGTGTGCAACTTCCCCAACGTGTCGGCATTTCTCGTAAAACAATAGAACTTGGCTCTACTTTATGTTTTTTGAATTTGTCAATTAGTGGTGCTGCAATTGTATGAAACTTTGTCCGTGCATGTTGTAAATACCAATCGTTTAGTAAGTCTTTTGCCTTTGACTTTTCACTTGCTGTCACTTCAATGAATTTGCCTTTTAGCTTTACAGATTCCTCTTTGCCTATTTGAATTTGTAAACGGTATTGTCTGCCCAAATACAAATGCGTTTCTCCGCTAATGTATTTTCGTTGTGGGGTCTTAGGTTGAAAGGAAAGGAAGAAGCTTTGTTGTTTAATTATCCAAGGTGCTTTTTTTCTTATTTTCTCTTTCACTTTTTCCATGGTTGTGTCTGTCGGTGCTTTTACCAACACTTGCATTTCGGGAGTGACTGTAATGCCAAGCGATTTTCTGTCTGAATACTCCAAACGAAATTCTATTGTTCTGCTTCCAAACTGTATAGCTGCTGTCATTACTTATAACGGATTTTAGCTACATCAATACAAGCCTCTGCAATCTTGTCCATGTCATTAAATGGCAAGTCCACATTGTATTTGTCTCGTACTTCATCAATAAGATAGTCGCCAATTTCAATTAGCAATTTGCCTATGATGTTGGTTTTGTATTGCCAGTCAATAATGGGTTTGCCATCATCTAAAACAGCGCCTTGAATCAGGTCGTCAATTTGCAAAGCTGTTTGCATTGAGACTTCTTTTCGAACTATATTGTCTTGAAACTTTTCTGAAAGTGCCTCAATTGTTAAACCGTAAAATGCTTTCGCAACATCTCTGTCTTTCAATTGTTCTGGAATATCATTGTCAGTATGAGCCAAAACATTGCTCATGATGTCTTGAACCCTGCTCAGGTATAGTGCTTCATTGATTCGTTTGGCTTCATATTCTGCAATCGTTTCTTTCAGCATTTGCGAAAACTTTTTATAGAATGCAGGGTCTTCATCCATCTTCTCTGTGATGTGTTTCGCAGTTCGGCTGGCTATCTTGTCTGCTTTTGCTGCCTTGCCAATAGTGTTTTCTACTTCTTGTTGAAATTTATCTTTATCAAAAATGTTTACCAGTTCTGTAATGGTTTCAATTTTTTCGGTGGTGATGTGAGTGTCAATTAGTTTTTGAATTTGTCCTTCATATTGCTTGTAGTCTATTTCGTCACTGTATCTCTCTACAACTGCCAATCGTAATTTTAAGAACATGGTCAAATCTTCTTTGTAGCGGCTGATTACCTTTTCCTCTACATCTTTATGGAATTGTATAGAAGATAAAGCCAGTTTCAAACCTTTGGCAAATGAAGCCAGTTTATCATAATACAAAACCCGTATTGCTTCATCTTTTAATAGTTGCTGATAAGCCTCTGCATCACGTTTGTTGGTAATGGTTTTGAAAATATCCCAAAGGTCTGAATGCTTTTGTGGTAGCTTTTTAATTTCATCTGAAATATTGGTGAGTGTTCCTTCTAAATCTTCGTCATCAAAATCTTCAAAGGATGAATACAACTGCAAGGCATCATCCAAATTTACAATCACACCATAATAGTCAATGATGTAGCCAAACTCTTTATCAGGATAAATGCGGTTCACCCTCGCAATGGCTTGTAAGAGTTTGTGGCTTTGCAAATTTCTTGTGAGATATAGAACCGTGTTTTTAGGTTCATCAAAACCAGTAAGCAATTTGTCTACTACGATAATAATTTCAGGGTCTTTCTGATTTTTAAAACGGCTGATGATGTTCTTTTCATAGCTTTTTGAATTACCATGTTCATCCATCATTTTTTTCCAAAATTGGTTTACTTTTTCCGGTGATTTTTCATAGGCACTTTCTTCACCTTCCCGATCGTCAATGGATGAAATCAAAACATCGCTGCTTACGATGCCTATTTCATCAAGATACTCTTTGTATTTGATGGCATTCACTTTTTTATCACAAACCAACTGTCCTTTGAATGGTGTTCTCCCTTGCCAGTTGTCACGAAAATGGTAGCTAATGTCCCAGGCAATCATTCGCATTTTTTGCTCTGCTGAGTTTAAGTGGTCATAACGAGCAAACTTCTTTTTAATATCAGCTTTTTGATATTCGGTTAAGGGTTCTGAAACCATTCCGAAAAAAGTATCAATCGGACTTGCATTTACATTTTGTAACGCCAATCTTCCTTCATACAATAGCGGAACTACCGCTTTATCTTTTACGGCTTGGTCAACTGTATAAGCATCAATCATTCCGCCAAATTTCTCAGCGGTGCTTTTGTCTTTCTTGAATAACGGTGTTCCTGTCATGGCAATGAAACAGGCATTCGGCAGTGTCTTTTGCATGTCGATATTAAACGTGCCGTGTTGTGTTCTGTGACCTTCATCTACTAATACAAAAATATCGTGGCTCTCTAAAGGCTTATCTATTTTCTTAACAGCCGCCACAAATTTGTTGATGATGGTGGTTACTACTGCATCACTTTTGTTTTCCAATAACTCAACCAAACGCTGACCCGTAGTTGCATTTTCTACAAATCTGCCACACTTACGAAATGTGCCTGTGATCTGATTGTCTAAATCGGTTCGGTCTGTTACCAATACAATTTTTGGATTGCGAATGCTTGGTTCCATGGCAATGGCTTGTGCCAACATCACCATCGTTAATGATTTTCCACTTCCTTGCGTATGCCAAATTACACCGCCTCTGCGTTTTCCATTCTCTACATGCCTGATGCGTTGCATGGATTTTTTGATGGCAAAAAACTGCTGATAGCGGGCAACTTTTTTTTCTCCATTGTCGAATAAAACAAAATTGAAAACAATGTCCATCAATCGTTCAGGTCGGCATAAGCCAAACAAATAATTATCCTGTTCATTTAGTAGAATGTCATCTTGTTCTAATGCATCAAAGTATTGACGAACGTATTTGAAGCGGTCAGAAAACAATTGTTCTTTTATTGAAATCGGTAGCGGTTTGTTTTTGAGTTCTTGTAATTTGTTTTTGTAATTGAGTTCTTCTTCATCGCTGTTAAACTTCTCGTGCCATTTAGCCCAAAACTTTTCGGGTGTGGCGTTGGTAGCATAAGCGGCTTCTTGTGTGGCAATGCTCAATGTGAGTTGCGAATACACATACAAACTGCGGATTCCATCTTCTTGTTGATTACGCAAATGCTGACTGATCGCCTGCTTCAATGGCTCTTTCATATCAGGACGTTTACACTCAACAATACAAAGCGGAATTCCATTAACAAACAACACCAAATCGGGGCGGTAATGCTCTTTGCTGGTGCTTCGCATTACGCTGAATTCTTCGCTTACATGAAATACATTGTTGCTGATGTTTTTCCAGTCGATGTATTGCAGCGTAAAACTCTTTTTGTCGCCATCTACACTTTGCTCCAATGCTTGACCTAAGGTAAGCAGGTTATAGGCTCTTTCACTGGCTGCAATGTAGCCTTCGTTCATGGGCAGGTTCTTTAAAATCTGTATCCCATTCTCTATGTTTGAATCGCTTATGTAAGTCGATTTAGTGGAACTTATCGTTTTTTCAGCATTGATTTCCTTTAACTGTTTTCGTAAAACATCTTCCAGTAATACATTGGTGGTTTTGCCACCTCTTTGCCTGTCGGCTTCTGCCGGACTTAAATAGGTATAGCCCAAATTCACCAGCATTTGCAATGCCGGAATCTGGCTAATATGGTCTTCTTTAAAACTAGGGGTGTCCATTATTTTGACATTTTTATAGAATCCGGAGCCGGATACAAAGAATTGGATACAACATTAACTACTTGAAAATCAACATGCATTTCCAAATCTTGACTTTCTTTTAGAGAATTTTCATAGCAATACAGAGAATTGATATCACCTATTATATGCTTGTAATTATTCCAATTCATTTTGATTTTGTTTACTTTTTCAATTTATGTTCTTACCTTTGCTGTGCTCATATTCCCATTTGGAAAAAGGAGTTTCGAGGCTCGATACATCCAGAAATGTACCGAGCCTTGCGTTTTTAATGAAGTTCCGGCAATCTCTTTTTCATTAGTTTCTTAATTTTCTTTTCGCCATATTCTTTGTTCAAATGGTAGGCAGTTACCAAGTAATAATCCTTTTGGGTACGCTGTGGGTCTAAAACAATGATGTATTTCTGATCCACATCATAGATATATGTTCTGATATTGTCCTTTCGTTTCTTTTGGTCTCTTTCTTCTACACTAAACACTTCGATATTGTCTTTCTTCTTTTCCTCCAGATGAAATCTAATCCAATGCAAACGCTGCGACCGGTCCATTTCAAAAATGCGTTTTGGGTATTTGTTACCATTCTCATCTTCTATTTCAATTTCTTCTGTGGTCAAATGGCGAAATAAAATCACCATGGCCGGTTCTTCGCCTTTAATGGGGCGAATCGTTTTGGTTCTAAAGTTTAAACCCGGGTTTTCTTCAATATCTCTTTTGAAAACGCTTTGTAAAGATTGCGTTCTCAGATATTCGTTTAAGTGACCCAATTCTAAAAGCTGCGGATATGTCTTTAATAAATTGAATGGCATAGCAACTATTTTAGGTCAATGAAAAACAGGTTAAATTTTTGGTGGTCTTTGGGTGTAGAGTAATTCAAAGGCAGTTTGCTATGCTGCTGAATTTTTTCAATAATTCTATTCTTCGCAATAACCGTATTTAAACCCCTTAAATGATAAGACAATGCACCTGTTATTATATCAGTTAATTGCATCAACTCACTTTCATGTGAACGGATATTTTGTAGGTTTCGAACAGCAATGAAATTGTTATTCAGGAAGCTTTTTAGCCCGTTTACCTTTTTCGAACTTCGGGTATCTTTTATATCAAGGTAAATATTGAAGTTATGTTCAGGAACTAACTTTTTACTGAGCAATTGAAAATACATTTTGTAATAAAAGTCGTCATGATCTTGTTTGAACTCCTCATGCTTCAATTGACTTTTATCTATCACGATGGCTCTGTATTGCAAATCAGTAGCAAAAAAGTAATCTATCAAATCGTTGTAAAGCGGATAGGCAGATTTAGACAAGCCACTCCATTTGGTTTCGTAAAACACATGATACTTGGCTTTAAGCTGCCTGATGTTTTTTGAGTGAAGTTTTACCTGATTTACGGCACAACTTACATAACCAATAAGCATGTAAGGTTGGTTGTCATTTTCTAAATGACAGCTTTCATCGCAATAGAAGTTAAATGTCTTATTCATGTTCCGTAAATTTATTCTGCACAATAAAGTCGTCAGGTTTATTGTGCAGATTTTGATTTATTAAAAATTTATAACCCAAATTCACCAACATTTGCAATGCAGTAATCTGGCTATTATGATCTTCTTTAAAACTAGGGGTGTCCATATTATTACTATTTCTTTGAAAGTTCTTTAAATTTTTCAGGAGGAATGCAGCAATCAATTACTTTTTTTCCGCTACCACAAAAGCAAGGGTCATCAGCACTTAAAAACGATTCTTTTATTATAAACTCTGTGTCTTCACCTTCCTGCATTTCTATTTTTTCCCCTTTCATAGCTCTTTCAAACTCATCCATTTTTGCTTTCATCATTTCCATTTCTTCTTTCGAAGGCTCTCTTTTTAGATTACTTTGTTTTGGATAGTCAAAGAACTCTTTCCACAATTGAAAGGTCAGGGAGTCTTCAATAATTGGAGGTTCGTTTTTATATTTACGCCTCTCCACTATCCCTTTTTCTTCAAAATAGGTATGAATTTGAGTCATGTCCTTTTTTAAATGTTCCCCGATTATAAACTTCTGGTCTGCTCTTAATAAAAGAGGGACTAAATTTTTGTGCAACTTATCATTAGAGGTAAAAACATTGCAAAAAGGTAAATAGTATAGATATTCACAGTCAACCCGGTTTGTAGGACGTATTGGTATTAGGTCACTTGTTAAACCAAAAATGAAAAGGTTGTCAACTTTCAGGCAATGATAAGCGTACGGGGCAAAATCTTTTAATAGGGGTTTCCCCTCTATCTGCCATCTTGAAAATATTTTTGTAGCAGAATCCGCATCAATTCCATTTATTTCAATAATTGATTTTAACAAGTCCTGCTGTATGTCGGCTGATTGAATGACCTTGGTAACTAATTCATTTAATTGATTAAAGTCTTTAAATTTTGGTTTACCGCCTGAAGAAATCAGGGTGCTTTTAAATTTCTCCAGTAAGTCTTCCTGTGTTGTCGTTGACCTCCAAATTTCAGATAGTTCATGGTCGGCAATGCTAAAGTCACCTTCCCTCCATTTGTAAATAGATTCTTCTTCTTTTGTAATACTTATAACTTGCCCTTTAGCTCCGGTTTCAGAAATGACAGCTTTTTCTATGTTCACATTTGGCCTTCCATCCAGCGAAGGAGCATTGCCCAATAAATCAGAAACGATAAGATTTTTATAGTGGGTATTTACAATCGTGTACACCGGGAATAATTTCCTGGCAAAGTCTTTCACTCTATCTATTGCAGGAGGCTGTCCTTCTTTTACTTCTTTTTTCAAATCACCCAAAACCTCCATTGATAATACAGGTGTAATGTTGTGCTTATAATAACTACTTACATACAATAGCTCGTTGTAACTGAGCATTTGAAATGTAGATTTATCTATGATAATAGTTATATTCATTTTATTTTCCAGTATATGTCATTAAAAAAGGAATCGACTTCTAGCATATTCCGTAGACCTAATTTTGAACTTATTTCGGCTACTAATTCACTGTACTCTTCATAGTCAATGCCTGTAAAAGAATTTCTGTGTGTCTTAATAAAAACATCTCCTTCTTCTATTAAAACCGTTATTGGATTTTTATTAAGGTTGGCGTATTTGATTGGATTATAAGTCATCATTATTTCTGTGATATAATTCACTCCGGCACCTTCAATCATTTCTACCTGTGCTTTGGCATTATCAAACAATAAGGATGGGCTTTGATTTGAATTTTGTTTGATGTATTTTACTAATTTTTGAAATGCTTTATAATGTGGAAAGACCTGTCTTCTTTTTCTAAATAGGCTACCTGAGTGCCACCAGCCTTTTTCACCCTTTTTACTTACAAGCTCTTCCAGAAGAGGGATGAATTTTTCTTTGGTTAAATTTGTGTCGTTGGCAATACGGTCTAATATTTTTTTAGCTTCTTTGTAATGAACTGTTTTTTCTGCAAATATTTCATCCCGCTTTTTGTTATTATAGGTTTTGAAATATCCTAAGAGATTTGCATAATTAAATTCAAACTGATTTTTTTTTCTATCAGGTGTTGCCCTTACCATTTCGTGTAGTTTTTTCTGACTTTCATAAAACGATTCATATCGTTTAATGGCAAGTAATGTGGCTTCTTCAGCATTTCCCGGAAGCAATAAATTGTCTATAAACTGCTTAGCATCCTTCCAAACAGCATCGTTTGTATTGCATTCAACACACAGCGAACACTCAATATTATTTGCAAGCCCTCCTTGGGTAATATTTGTGGAACCTGTTACTATTATTCCTTTACTTCCGCTTTTGAATAGGTACAACTTAGGATGAAAAATTATAGTTTTAGATACAGCATGAGCCAGGTATAACTTGCTTGATGGACTATTCTTTAATAAATTCCTTACCTGATATAAAGCTTTAGGCTCAGTTAATGAAAAATGCTGTCCAGCAACAATCTTAACATTTGACTTTTTCGCTATTGCCTTTTTAATTGAGGGCAATAACAAATTAACACCAGACATCTTCACGAAAGCCACAGCCATCAAAATCTCATCGGCTTGTTCTATGAACTTGTTAAGTTGTTTTATATGCCCTTCGTAATTGTTTGAGATGAATTCCATTTTAGTGTTTTAATTTATTTTTAACCTCACCTTCCCAGTCAACAACTGCTGCATCAATCCCTTTTTCTGCTCCCTCAACTTCTCTGCTTTGGATTTGAGCAGGCTGATTTCTTTATCTGCAGCTTGCAGTACTTGGGCTATAGCAGTTTGCTCCTCAAATGATGGTAGTGGAATAATTTGATTAATAAATTCGCTCTGCCCCAAAGTTTTATTTCTTCCTGCTCCACCAGGGGAAGCATTTTCAAGTAATTGTTTACCTCTTGGTGATTTAAAATAATATAATATGTAATCTAAATTGAGTTTTCCTTCAATGGGTCTAAACATTGGAAATCTATGAGATGCAATCATACCAATTTCGAATTCAGTTGTTTTAGCTATTGCTTGCTCCCAAGCAAAAACAATATTTAGAACTAAGCAATTGGGCTCAATCCAGAATACTCGCTTATCACCTAAGGATTTACCTGAAATCTTCTCCTTATAAAAAATACCTTTGCCATGAGATCTAATTCCTATTTGTTGGTAAAACGTTTTTTCCTCAGGAATAAGTGGTTTACGAATTGGATTTAATATTTCATCAAGAGTAACCTTTTTATAATTGAAATCACCAAACTCCTTCAACCTTTTCTTCCCCGTAAGCAATTGCTGCATGAGCCATTTTTTGCGCAGTTCTTTTTGGGCAATGAGTTTTTCGGTGGTGTGGATAGCGATATCTGCTGTGCTGAGGACTTGGACTATGGCTTTTTGCTCGTGAAGAGTGGGAAGGGGTAATGGATATTCATTCAGTTTATCAATATCAACACCTGTTTGTCCACCTGAACGCTGAGACAAACTTTCAATATAAAACCTTAATTCTGGCCTTAGTAGTATGAAGTAGCAATACAATGGATCAATTTTCTTACAGGGTGTTGCCTTAATTAAAGCAACATTATATGCTCCTTTTAAACCTTTGAAAACTTGAAATACTGGAGGTCCATATCGGCCTATCATAATATCATTTTCGTCACAAAATTTTCTAGCTAGTTCAATAGGAATAAATGTTCGATAATTATTAGTTCGATAATCTCTAGTTTGTATTAGGCGAACATATCCCTCTTTTTCTTCAGAAATAAATACCTTTTGGGGTGGCTGGCTTCCACCAGAGAATTTTATCAAATCACCAATATTTAGATCTTCCCAATCACTCGGAATTTCGGTATTGTAAAACGCTTTGGAATTTTTTGATAGCTTACTCATGTTTGGTTTTGATGTCGTTAATAGCAGTTTGAAAATTCTCAAAGAGAGAAAGTAATTTGCTTGGTGCTATTGTTTCATTTAATTTCAATTCCACAATTGGTGTACTCCGATACCAATTCCAAAAGATGCGAGCTGATGTATCATAAACAATGAGTTGCCCATGATAGAACAAATTGATTTCTTTTCCATTAATCGTTACGTCCTGCTTAAAAACAATTTCTGCTGGAATTTTTATTTCCTTTTTCTCGCTTCTTTGATACTGGATGCATCTTTCAACTTCTGAAATAATTTCCAAAACGCTTTTAAATAAATGTGTGTCCTGATAATAATAGGTCAATGAGTATTTCAGGTCGCCTTTTTTCTCATAAGGTAAATACTTGAAGAATGCTTCAACAATTTCCAAACTTATTTTCAAGTTTGGAATGAAATCATTTTGCTTTGTAGCTTCTTGATTACTCATTTTAGTTAGTGAGTTCTTTTAAATATTTTTCTATATCTGTTTGCACTATTTTCAATTCACCTTCCAGTTGCTCAATCTCTTTTTGCACGGCTGCAATGTCCACTTCGGCTTCTTCTTCAAAAGTGTCCACATAGCGTGGTATGTTCAGGTTGAAATCGTTTTCCATTATTTCTGCGGCAGTGGCTATATAACTAAACTTGTCCTCCACCAACCCGGGCTGTAGCTTACCCGCAGCAAAGTCACGGTAGGTAGTTACAATGTGTTCAATATCGCTTTCACGTAGTTTGTTTTGGTTTTTGGCAGATTCGTAATGTTTGCTTGCATCTATAAACAAAAAGTTGTTGCTTGTTTTTTGCTTATTGAAAATGAGAATAGCTGCCGGAATACCTGTACCAAAAAACAGATTTGCAGGTAAGCCAATTACTGCTTCTAGTAAGTTTTCTTCAATAGTGCGTTGGCGTATGCGACCTTCGCTGCTGCCACGGAACAAAACACCGTGTGGCACAACCACACCTGCTTTGCCATGTTCGTTCAGCGTTTCAATCATGTGACTGATAAATGCCCAGTCGCCTTTGCTCTTAGGTGGCACACCTCTCCAAAAACGGTTGTATATATCGGTTTCGGGGTCGTAGCTAATGGTGGTTTTGTCGCCTTCCTTGTCTTCTACTTTTCCCCATTTGTCTAAGGAGAATGGTGGGTTTGCTACTACTGTATCAAACTTCATCAGCGTATCGCCTTCTTTCAATTTAGGGTTGCGTATGGTATCGCCCCAGCGAATAGTAGCATTATCGAAACCATGCAAAAACATGTTCATCACCGCCAATGCCCAGGTGCTGCCGTTTGCTTCTTGTCCGTAGAGTGAGAAATTATCTGAACCCACTTCTTCACCTGCTTTAATTAAGAGAGAAGCCGAACCGCAGGTTGGATCACTAATACGTGAACCGGGTTTTGATTTGGTCAGTTTGGCAATCAATGTAGAAACTTCTTTTGGCGTAAAAAATTCACCCGCTTTTTTTCCTGCATCACTGGCAAAATTTTCAATCAGAAACATGTAAGCACCACCAATAATGTCGTTGCCATCCAAATGCGAAGGGCGAAGGTTCAATGCTTCTTTGTTGAAGTCTAGCAACAGGTTTTTCAGTCGGGTATTTTTGTCTTTGGGTTCACCCAATTTACTGTTGTTAAAGTCAATGTTTTGGAAAATTCCTGCACCATCTTCGCTGTATAGTTTTTCACGGTTGGCTTCTTCCAAATCTGCCAACGCAATATTGATGAGTTCACCAATGTTGGCTTCATTACGAGAATCGTACAAAAACTTAAAATGGCTATGCTCAGGCACAATAAAACGTTCGTGTTGCATGGCACGTTTGGCACGTTCCGCATCACCATTGTATTTAACTAAATAGCCTTCCATTTTATCGTCATGAACATCGCTGAGATATTTAAGGAACAGCATGGTAAGCACATAATCTTTGTAAACGCTTGGGTCAATGCTGCCTCTAAAGGTGTCGCAAGCTTTCCAAACTGCATCGTTGATGTCTTTCTGAGTAATTTTAGCCATGATATTTATTTTATTGCGTTGATGATTTGTTGTTGAATTTGTTTTTCTCTTAGTGTTTCAATTTTCTGCTTCAACAATTTTTCCTTGTTGCGGAGTTTGGTGATTTGCAGAATCGCCTTTTGTATTTCAATGTTCGGAACTGTTATTTCCAGATTTTCTAAAACCTGTTTTGAAATAGAAGGAATAGAAGTGCCAATTGCCTGACCTTTTAAAAGTGTTTGTGTGGTATGGTTATTTAGAAACCAAGCCAAATATTGAGGCAACAATTTTTTGTCGGTTGGTCTTATTACAAAAAATGAAGTGGAGGCCACTGAAGGTTCGTTGTGGTTTTCAAATACCGCAGCAAAATTCTTAGTTCCCTTTGCGGCATACAACACATCACCGTCTTTTAGCAGATGCTTTTCAGAAATTCCCTCTGCAACCAAATCGGAATGAAGAACTGAGTGCAATTGCCCGTATTCGTCAAAATGCTTGGACTGTAGATACACCAATTCACCAATGCCAGCAGGCTTTGCAAATAGTCCGGTTTGGATGTGTGTTATATCTTTTATTTGCGTTTTCAAAATTTATTTCTTTGTAATGACGCTACAAAAATAGGTAAAGTTTTCTAATTTCCAAACTTTTTATGAAAAAAATATTGAGTACTTGTTCTACAAAAAATACAATTTTACTATTATTTTGTTCTATTTAGAGGAAAAATAAAGTAAGAGAAATTAAAAAACAGATTGGTGAGGAACAAAAAAAGTTACAAGAAAAGAGGTATCTACTCCGCCCCCAACGAATCTATTATACCCTCAATCTTTTTACTCACCTCATCTATCTCCGGATCGTATTTGGTGGTTTCGTTTTTAATGGACTTATAGATCAGTTCCGTTTGGCGGTAGCGCAGTTCGGCATAGTTGTGTAGTAGTTGACGCTTCAGCTTAAACTTTTCATCCAGCGTATAGCGATCGGTTTTTTCCAGCTCTTTCTGAAACAGTTTCCATTGGGGCAGGGTGCTGTCTCTGAGTAGTTTGTAAGCTGCGGTATTGGACTCTGCTATTTGCAGCCGTTGCAATTGTGTAACGGCTTTTAGTTCTATCTGATTCAGCTTCATGATGGCTCTTTCAAAAGCAGGTGAATCGTTCTCGCGGTTTTTGATAAACAGAAAAATGAGCAGGGCAGTGATTCCCAGTATTTCAAATGAAATTCGGGTGCCGCCGGCACGGGCCCGGTTGCGCCTGAAATGGAAAAAATAAAACAAATACCCAATGAGTATACCGGCAATAAAACCAAACAAATTGGCACTGTGATCTACCAGCACATTGCTGTCTTCCTTGATGTTGAAAAAGGCGTAAGCCAACAAACAAACAAACCACGACCAGTTAAATTTCTTATTGATATAACTGGTCGTTGCAAAAGCTACAAACACACCATACATAGCAGCAATAGCAGCGGATGCCCCTGCAGTTACGCCTCCACCCTCCAGATAAATACTGATCAGGCTGGCCAAAGTACCACCGCATAAATATGCAATCAGGTATTTTACCCTACCCAATATACTCTCAACCATAATGCCTATGAAGTACAACCCAAACAAATTGACTAACAGTTGCAACACACCAATTTGTACAAACAGGTTGGTCACTAGTCGCCACCATTCTCCCGCTGCCACCAATTCTTTTACGTTGCCGCCCCATTTCGTGATGTCTCCGGCTGATGGATGTGCCATATTAACCCCTCGAAAGAACATGATACCAAAAACGACCACATTGACGAGCATCAGAAAAAAAGTGACTTCGTGATCGCGTATGCCAAAGGTTATTTTTTCGCTGTCAATTCGATTGCCTGTTTTTAGCTGTTTCAGGGTTTCGGCTCGTAAGGTATTGGAGGATGTTTTCAACTGATCCTTATCCACCGTATCTTTTATTTCACCAAATATTGGCAGCAGCAGTTCCTCAATGTTTTTCTTATTCCTTCCTGCCTCGTACAGGTCTATGCTTTCACTTTGGCTCTTAAAAAGAATTTGATCGCCTTTTATTAGGATTGAAATCGTTTCCTCCGTTAATGTCCAATTGGGTGGCGTGGATGCCGTAAATGTGTGCTCATCTGCAATCAGGTATTCCCATTCCAGTTTTTTGCAGGCGGTTTCAGCTATGCTGAATACTTCCCAGGCAGTTAAACCATCTATTGGTAGTGCTTTCTCAAACTCAGTTTTCCAGGTAAAAGGCATGGTACAAAAATCAGTTTTTGTATTGAAGGCGCGAAAATAGTGAATAACTGTGCAGGTGCTGTTGTCAATTAACAATGCTGTATTTTCGTGCTTCAATCAAATACAATGAGTAAGTTCCGCAATTTCAAGATGGTTGATTATGTAGTGTATGGCAGGGGAAGTTTTAACCAGTTAGAGGAAATATTGGCTCCCCAACGAAAAGAAGGGGCACCCATGATCTTTTTGGTAGATTTTTTCTTTGAAGGAAAACCATTGGTCAGCAGGATACCGGCATCGGGGAACGACAAAATCATTTTTATAGACGTTACCCATGAGCCCAAAACAACGTATGTTGACAAAATAGCCCAGCAATTGAAGGCTGAGTTTGGAACGGTGAGTGGTGTTATAGGAATAGGTGGAGGCTCTACCTTGGACATGGCAAAAGCTGTAAGCCTGATGATGAACAACCCGGGATCCGCAGCGGACTATCAAGGGTGGGATTTGGTAAAGCAGGCAGGCGTGTACAAGGCGGGCATACCTACACTGAGCGGTACCGGTGCAGAAGTTTCCCGAACAACCGTACTCACCGGTCCTACCCGCAAACTGGGCATGAACAGCGATTTCACCCCTTTCAATCAAATCGTACTGGATCCGGAACTGATAGCGAATGCGCCGGTCAATCAACGGTTTTATACGGGTATGGATTGTTATATCCATTGCATCGAAAGTTTACAGGGCACTTTTTTAAATGAATTTAGCAAAAGTTATGGTGAAAAAGCACTGGAGCTTTGCAGAGAAATATTTTTGGAAAAAGATACCTGGGACGAAGAAAGCGATGACAAGCTGATGATGGCAAGTTATGCCGGCGGTATGAGCATTGCTTACAGTCAGGTGGGCGTAGCGCATGCCGTTAGTTATGGACTGAGCTTTTTATTGGGCACCAAACATGGGGTAGGCAACTGTATTGTGATGGACCATTTGCAGGAATATTATCCCGAAGGTACTGCAGAGTTTAAGCAGATGGTGGAGAAAAATGGCGTTGAAATACCAAAGGGAATCTGCAGCAGTTTAACGGAAGATGATTTTAATAAAATGATGGATGTAAGTCTAGGCATGAAGCCCTTGTGGGAAAATGCTTTGGGGCCCAATTGGGAAAGTATGATGACCCGTGAAAAGTTGAGGGCATTGTATGAAAAGCTGTAATAAAAAACGCTAATTTCAAAGTTCAGTAATCTTTGTAAAACAACTCCTCAGCCTAACCTTACTATAAATGAAAGTGTTCTTCCCTATTTTATTAGTCACGGGGATTGTATTTCGTTTGCGACGGGTCTCCTGAAAGGGACACTGCGCTGTGTATAATAGTTTAGGTAGCTAGGTTATTCGTGACTATTAAATCTTTATACCCATTCCGGGCTCTAGGCTATCGCACAAAGCATGGAAGGAAGAGCAGGATAAACAGCAAATTGGGCATGTAAGTTGGCTTTAATAAAATTAAAAGAGCGGGAGCGCAATTTGAGTAGCCGGGTAAACTTGAACTTGTTTAAATTTACCGGAGGGAGTACTGCATATCATAAGAAAAGAAGTAATCCTGCGGAAAAATTTTACTCGTGAAGGAGATGTGCTTGGTGAAGAATACACTAGGGTGAAAAAAAGGACTATCTTCATACTGTAAAATCATTGCATGGAATATAAGTACATCTTCCTTTCTGTCTGCCTGTCTTTTTTTATCCCTGCTGCAATTAAAGCACAAACAGTTATTGACTCACGTTTCGGTAATGGTGGAACAATTGTAAAGCCTTTCCAGGGTGAGATTTATGCAATAAGAGTTCTTCCTGATGGAAAAATATTGGCAGCAGGTCAGGCTATATATCAATCTAGTAGAAAGTTCCTGTTAATGCGTTTTTTCCCCGATGGTCGCACAGATAGCAGCTTTGTCTATGCGCAGGGTCAATTAGATCCAAGTTATGGTGTTCCGGGTTCTGTATATATGCCTAATGGTGGAACTTATGATATGGAGCTACTTGCTAATGGTAAGGTACTTTTAGGCTCTTATCAAACTTTAGTAAGGTATAATCCTAACGGCGATATAGACAAAACCTTTGGAACGACTGGTAATTATGTAACTTATCCCACATCTCCTCTGGATGGACGTTCACTGCTATTACTACCAGACAGCTCTATTTTATTTGGGGGCCCAAAAAATTATACCAATGGCAATAATATCAGTATATTAAAATACAATCAGCGGGGAATTTTAACAGGTCAATGGGCTATGCCAACCTACAGCCTAAAATCAGAAACTGACATAGTGGAGATGGTAAGAAACCCCGACGGAAAAATAGTAGGGATTGGGACTGCACGCTCTCCGGGTTTGAATGACTTCGCTATTTCCCTTGTACGTTTTAATGCAAATGGGACAATAGATAATACATTCGGTATTAACGGCCGATCCTTGATTGATACTGCTACTAAAAGTGGATGGTACGGTCGTATTGCACTGCTTCCTAACGGCCAATTCCTGATTGCCCAAGGTATTAACGGCGGAGTTTCGATTGGTTCGGGAACGGGGTCCAGAATTATGGTAATGAAAGCCAATGCAGACGGTTCAGTGGACAGCAGCTTTGGTACGCAAGGCCGCATCATTACTTCCATCAGCGATAGTTTTGACGCTCCATTGAATATTCGGGTCCTTCCTAATGGAAAGTTTATAGTGGCCGGTTACTCAGGAAGCAGTTATTTTTCCTCTTACCCATCGAGTTTTGCCGTATTGCGCTATAATGCTGACGGCACATTGGACAGCACCTTTGGTAAGCGGGGTATTCTCCTAAAGAAAATTAGCGCTTTAGGTGACCAGGCCAATACCGTGTGCATTGATCCCAATGGCCAAATGATAGTGGCAGGTCATGCAAACTACTATCCGGCTTTGGTACGCTACTATACTGACCATGCTACAAACTATAATGCCATTGTTGGCTATTCATTTGTTGACAACAATGGCAATGGAACATTTGACAGTACAGAGCGTAAGTTTTCCGGACAAGTTTCACTTAAAGACTCGTCCGGAAAAATAATATCGTCTTCATTATCTGAAGATTTTTCTTTCGGAATAGATACCGGCATCTATGTTAGTCAATTTGCTATTAATAATCCCTATTTCAGTGCCAGTAAGGTTACCGATACATCTATCTTTCGCTCTTATTTCAACATTGATACTGTAGCATTTCCCGTACAGCCGATCCCTGGAAAAACGGATTGTTCAATTACGACCATACCGCTTAACCGGTTAAGAACTGGATTTACAGCCCACTATAGAATATTTGTAAGAAATAATGGTACCGACACCATTGCCAATGGGAACATACTTTTTGTAAAGCCGGACCAGGTTGCTCTTAACTATTCCACAGTTACTCCTACTAATGTTTCCGGTGATACGTTGTCATGGTCAATGACTAATTTGAAACCCGGGGACACAACCAGTATTGTGGTAGGATTTGCAGTACCCCTTCCACCTGCAATTAATCAGGGCGATACAGTACGTTCTACAGCTTACGTTCTTTCCGGGGCAACGGAGTTGACACCGATGGATAATATTTCTTCCCTTGTTCAGCGGGTGTTTGGCTCCTTCGATCCAAATGATAAAAGAGAACATCATGGCGGTTACGTGAAGTTGGTTGATATAGAATCAGGTGAATACCTGACCTACACCATTCGTTTTCAGAACACCGGAAACGATACAGCCTTCAACATCTTCGTAAGAGATACACTTAGCGATAAGCTGGATTGGAATACCTTACAAATGGTAGAAGCAAGTCATAATTTCGAACTAAGTACAACCGATAATATGTGTACGTGGATGTTCAGAAACATCAATCTGGTAGATAGCATCCAAAACGAGCCCGGCAGTCATGGGTATATCGTATATAAGATAAGACCTAAGGCATCAGTTCAAATCGGGGATGTCATTACTAATAGTGCGTCTATCTATTTTGACTACAACCTGCCTGTGCAGACGAACACTGATACTACTCAAATTGTTGCCAACATATTACCTATAAAGCTTCTCGCCTTTGAAGGAAGCAGAACAGGTAAGACGAATGTGTTGGAATGGAGGGTTGCAGATGATGGAAACGCAGTCAGATATGAGGTGGAAAGAAGCAAACTACGTGAACCGTTTGTTCCGATTGGGAGCGTACCGACTGGCAAATCGGCATATGAGTTTGTGGATGAGCAACCTGGTAAAAGTATAAACTACTACCGGTTGAAGATGGTTGAAAAGGATGAAAAAATTAGCTATTCATATATCATCATTATTAAAGGTGAAAGTGATAAATTCAGCATTTATCCCAATCCTGCTACTACTTCTTTACAGATTAAGTTTGATAAAAACATGAATGAGAAAGTGGAGGTGCAGGTGGTAGATGTGAACGGTAAAACAGTCGATAGCCGGCAGTTGTTAGTCGTTAATGGTCTATGTAAGCTTTCTATAAGCAAGTTGGCGATGGGTAGTTATGTGGTGAAGGTGAAGGTAGGCAATGAAGTGTTTAATGATCAATTCATCATTAGAAAATAATTGTTTTTATGAAAACTATTCTTGCTGACAATCATTTTCTTAACCTATAATTAATGAAAGCAATCCTGATATTTTTTTTGCTTGTTATGGGGATAGTATTACAATCTGGTGCACAGCGGGTGGTTTATATGAGAGATGCAGACACCAAACTTCCGCTGCCATTTGCTACCGCTGAATGCATAGAGAAAAGCTGGGGTATTTATTCTGATAGTGCAGGGAAAGTGATGATACCTGAACCAATATGGCAAACAGGCAATGTTAGCTTTTCTTTTGTGGGGCATGCATCCGTTTCGCAAGGCGAAGTTTTAAAAAAAGATACCATTTACTTACAAAAACTGCCCAATAAACTGGATGAGGTAGTAATAAAAAATTGCAAGGAAAAAGAGAAAAAGAAACTTCAAATTCGGCGCAGAAACGACAATTATTCATTTGGATTTAGTGCTAAATCTGTAGGGTTTATTTGGGCGAGCTACGTTCCAAATATTTATAACAAAAGAGGGATCATTCATACTATTTCTTTTGGTGCAGTATATCTTCATAAAGGTGCTTTAGCCACAGCACCAGTTAGGCTACGTTTATACGAATGGGACTCGATGATGCAAATGCCTGGTGAAGAAATAACACCGGAAGCAATAGATGTGATCCCCGGAAAATTCAAATGGGTTACCAGGGACATGAGTGCATATACAATACCCATTTCAGTATCTGGTATTGTAGTGGCGTTTGAAATGTTTGATGCCGGCCAACAATACCATTACAATGTAGTGCACAACATGCAAGATGGCACTAAAAAAGAATGGGAACATTATGGTTGGGATCTGGAAGGCATGCGGGAAGTGCAAGGATTTAGAAGAAGTCCAGGCGGCACGTGGAGCCCCATTTCCACTATTGATAAAAATAAAAAATCTGTTGGTCCTGCTGTAGGTTTGGCTATAGAGGTTTGCAAAGAATAGACCTTTTGTAACCTAAGCTCATGGCATTTACCTCAAAGGTTTGCTTATTTTCCCTCAATAGCTTCTACCAGCATTTCTACGTTCTTTTTGTTGATATTAAGGCCCATCATTTGGTAATCGCCATATACTACTTCACCGTTAGCAGGGTCAAAAACAAACAGAGATTTATTCAGCGTAATCCCCGGTTGATAATAATAATACCGGGCATCTTTTTCCCTTATAACCTGCGCTAGTTTTTCCTGCGTGCAAAATTCAAATTTGTGTGGATATATTTTACCAAACTCTTCTTCGGTCATTTTATTTCCGATGGCTGCTTTATTGACAAGTAAAATTCGCTTTGGTATTTTGTTAGATAATGAGCGATAGTATTCCATCAGGTTGTCAACTATCTTTTTAGGGTTACCCTTAATATCATTCTTTTTTACCAGTTCCATAGCATTGATCATGGAAGAAATCATATTCTGCACCCTATACGCACAACTGATATTAGTTCCCTCATTTCCAAAATGATTAATGACCGCATAAGCCAGCATATCATCATAGTCATAATTAGAAAGAGACTTTCTGCCACCATTTATCAAAGCGAGGTAATGATATTCCTGCCTACTTGTGCCAGTAAAAATGGTAACAGGTAATATAAAAGACGCTGTTTTATCAGAAATTTTTGCTTTAAACTCGTCATTGGTTATAAATTCATAAGGGGTTATTTTCCAATCTTTCATTGCTTCAGCCATATTGCCATCAAAATAAAATTCATCCATTTTTACCACATAAGTTTTGGTCTTTATAAACTTTTCATATTGGTCACTTTTATAGCCTACAGCACTTAATTGTGCTATTGAAAACAAAGAGAAGGACACCAATAAAATAGTGAGTAAAATACGATTCTGCATGTTGAGGTTTTTTTATTCTGCGAATATAATTGAAATTGGGAGTTGACAAGAAGTCGCTTACTTTTTTTATTATACCTATTTTGCGATTAACTAAAAGACGATGAAGCGTTTCGGAAATATTAGTCCTAAAACATCAACTTAAAATTGTCCGGTTGCCCACTGAAAAGAAGCTAAGCTTTTAAAAAATTTTGTTTTAAGTTCCATCAGTTTTTGTTGTGCTTCTATGGTTTTTAGTTCGCGACTGTTTACCAAAAAAAGGCTGCTTTCGCCTATTGAGAATTTCAATTCTTCTACAGACAACAACTTCTGGTAATTTCTGTATACTTCTTCGTAAATACCAATCTGCGTTTTCAATGACGATGCCTGGTTGTGATAGGTGCGCAATTTATTCTCCAGTTCAAAAGAAGTGAGCTTTTGTTGGAGTGTAGTTTGGTCAATTTTTAGTCTCGCCATTTTTAAATCTCCCCTGGCCTGCCGTTGAAATAGTGGTACACCAAAATCAATTCCAAATTTGTAGTTATTTTGAAACAAAGTAGAACCAACATTTTTCCAGGGCTCATAACCTTTACTAAGAAAATTGTAATTCACATTCAGCTTGGGCAACAAACTTTGAAACTTTAGTTTTCTTTCTACTTCTAATATGTTCAATTTAAATCCTATTGATTGCAGCTTTGGGTGAGTGGTCATTGTGGTTTGGACTGCTTCGTCAATTAATGGTATAGGATAACTTGCAAGTTTGGTAATATTCCATGAGCTGTCAGGAATTACATTTGCTGGCAACCTGTATGGCTCTTGCTTATCCAGCCACATAAATAATGAAAGCTCATAACCTGCATCCATCCATCGCATATACGCCTCACTTTCCTGAAACAAAAATGTCTGCAGTTGTGTGAGTGCCTCCACCGTATCAATGGCAGCGCGGTCACCGCCGGCATAGGACCTTTTTACCAGTTGATAGCGCTGCTTATTTACTTCAACTGTATTTTTAATGATGGTATAAACCTGGTATTCACGCACCCAATCCCAATAGGTTTTAGTAGCATCCAATAGCAGGTTGATATAAGCATTTTGCCGTTCTGCTTCACTCTGCTTAATAAGTATTTGCGCTTGTTGAAGAGAAGCCCTTCTTCTATCTAACACTAGGTTTTTCAACAATGGCAAACTAATGCCTGCATAACTACTTCTGCCGGATGTGGCTTCTTCATCCAATCGCAAACCCCCATTGTTTTCAAGGCCGGTTTTAAATTCTATACCATACCATGTAGGTATTTTTATTTCTGGATTGGTATAAAAGAAGTAATTCTTACCGTCAAATGTTTTCTGCTCATTATACACTGCCAATTCAGGATCAAAAGCACCTCGAACCGACAGCAAATTTGCCCTTGCACTATCTACAGAAATATTGGCTTGCAAAGCAATTGGATTGAACTTTCGAACAATATTGAGTAGTTCTGTAAGGGTAAGCGTTGATGGTTGCTGAGCACTCAATGCAGCATTTAAAAAAATGAAACTAAAGAAAATAATCAGGTGCTTATTTTTCATAAAGTCCATTATTTTTTCTTTTCTTTTTCGCTATCCTTTGCTATATAATATTCTGCCGGAAACCCATTAATGTTTCGCCATAGCTCGTACCAAATAGGTACATCTTTAAGCAAGGCAAATCCAATGGCCCCATTGCCTATCTTTAATTGTGTTGGCCATGGTCGCTTATTTTTATCTTCCACCACCAGTATTCTATATAATCCATTGGAACTTGTATTGGTCTCTATTGCAATTACCTTTCCGCTAAATGAGCCATAACTAGCTTTTGGCCATCCGCTGAAAACAATCGCAGGATAACCATCAAACAAGAACATTATTTTCTGGCCCGTATCTACCAATACCTGATCTACAGGTTTAACAAAAATCTCTACAGCATGTTTTACATTCGTAGGTACAATCTTTACAATTAGCTCTCCTTCTTTTACAATTTCATTTAGTCCCGCTTTTAATGCGCTGGTAACTTGACCATTTTGAGGGGCTATCAGCCATCTTTGCCCTCCCCGAATCCTATAGTTTTGCACCTGATTTTCTAGTTTAGCAATTTCACCCATTTCTGCAGCTATTTCACTTTGCGAACTTGCTTGTTCTCCTCTTGCTTTAAATACTTTATCAGCAGTTTCCTGCTCTACACTATTGATGTCTATTGATGCTATAACAAGGTCCTGTCTCGTATTGTGAAACTTATTGAGTTTCTCTGTTTCTGCAGCTACTGCTTTTTGATAACTGCCGGTTCTCCTTTCAAAATCTACCAAAGAAATGATGCCGTCTTTAAACAATTTTTGTGCTCTGTCATATTGTTCTTTAGCAATGTTGAGGTCAATTACTGCCGATTGCCATTCTGCAGAATCGCTCTGTACCTTTCTGCGCAATTGGTTAATCTTGTTTCTTAACGAAGCAATTTTTAGTTCTCGAACAGATTCCATTGCTTCTATCTGACTAGTAGTAGCCTCTATCTTTTCGCCATAAAAATCAATTTTCTGCTGCTTGGCAGTCAATTGTTGTTCTGTTCTCTTAACCAAATTGGTGTCAAGGTATTCCACTTTTACGTCAGCAAGTTGAACAATCGTGTCCCCCTTTTTTACGTAGTCCCCTTCCTTAACATACCATTTTATTATTTTTCCGGGTATTAATGCATTTAGTTCCTGTGGTCTTTGATCTTGGTAAAGGGTAGTTACAGTGCCCGATGCTCTTATGTTTTGTGTCCAGGGAAGAAAAAGAAGTGCTAAAAATATTACGATCATTAGCACTGCCCACAATTTCATTTGTCTGCGAAAATTGCTGTTATAAATTTGGTTTGTACTGTCCAATTTATACCCCATGTCGTGTTCCATTTTTTCGTATAGCGGCTCCATTAGTTACTTTTTTTATTTATCACAATTTCACCAGGCTTACCCTGAGCAACTATTTTTCCTTTATCCAACACAATAATCAGGTCGCAGGTATTTGCAAAAACTTGATCATTGGTAGCTACAATGACGGTCGTATTTTTTAGTTTGTTCAATAAGTAATGTTGAATATTTTGTTGTACATCTTGATCCATAGCTGACCAGGGTTCTTCTAGTAGTAAAAGTGCTGGATTGTGTATCAATGCCCTCATCAACAGTATTTTTTGAATCTTAGATTTATTTAGCCTTTTACCTGCAGTCTCAAGCCGCGTTTCGTAACCTTCGTGTAGCGTGGCCAAATATTGGTTAAAGCCCGTAATGGTTGCTAATTCTGCCAAATAAGAAAGTGACATGTCCTCACTTCCCATTGTAATATTTTCCAGTATTGTACCTTCAAAAATATCCTGATCATTAATAGAAATTCCCGTTGCCTTTCTTAATGAATCTAACGTATAATTGTTGATCGGAATATCATTGATGGTAACGGCCCCTCTAAAATTAGAGTAGCTGCCTGTCAGCAATCGAAGAAACAAACTTTTTCCAGAACCCTCAGAACCCATTAAACACACTTTAGCTCCCGCCGGAATATTGCAATTCAAATCGTTTAATAATGGTTGATTGACTTCAAATTCAAAACTTAGATTAATGGCTTTTATACTTAGGCCATGCTCTATATTATTTAGTTCGATGGTTCCATCTTTTTCCATTGGCTTATCCAATATCTTCTCAAGTTTCTCTATGCTAGTAAGTACGTCATAAACATTGTCAAGGCTGAGAATAAATTTTTCAACCGAGTTTATAATCATCAAAATAACGATTTCTGCAGCTACAAACTGACCAATGTTTATTTCATTGTTAATGGCTAAAACCGCTCCTACAACCAGCATAGCAGCAGTAATAAATAATTTAAAAACAATGAGTGCCCAATATTGAATAATCAAGATATTAAAATGCCGGGTTCTAGCTTTTAAATAACCACTCATGAGGCGATCGCTGTTTTTCATATGAAGCAACGTTCCTTTGCTAAATTTGAACGTTTTAATGGTGCGGGCCATGTCCTCTATCCAACCCGCAAATTTGTACTTGTAATCACTTTCTTCTATGCTTGCAGCATAAGCTTTTGGGCTGGTTGTGTACAATAGCAAAGCGAGAACAAGAAGTAAAAGCACTCCAAAAAGTACAAATATGGAACTATAGAAAGAGAGAAGTAATAGCCCGAATAGAATTTGAATAGAAGCCGCAGGTATATCCAATAAAAGTTTTGATAACCCTTTTTGAAGCGTGACAGAATCAAAAAATCGATTAACCAACTCTGGCAGATAATAATCGTCTACACTTCTCAAATCCAACTTTGGAATATGGTATGCATACTCAAAGCCGTAGCGTGCAAATATCTGTTGATTAATTCTTTCAATTATTTTGAGTTGGGTTACCTGAAAGCCGCCACTGATGGCTACGCCCAATACTACAAAAATGATGAGCAACCAAAGGCTGGTACTAAAGGAATAAGCTTGTATAAAATTGATAATTGCCTGAATGCCCAAAGGGATACTAAGTTGTAACAAACCATGCATGATTGCGAAAAAATAGATGGAAGTTATTTCTTTCCTTTTCAACCTTATCACAGAAAAAATACGTGAAAGGGGAAATTTGCCTTTGTTTTTTAAAGTTGTTGCCATTGTTTTTGCTTGCAGTCTGTAAATCGAATTGTTTCATCCGATCAACAATATTACAAATAGTATCAAAGAAAGTTGAACGGCAAAAGTATTGAGATATCTAAGAGAATGAAATTCTGCATGTTAAGTTTAAGTGAAAGAGGAGAGTAGCTTATTTTTTCCATCTAAGGATAAGTAAACGCTGAAAACTATGCTAACCATTGGTAAGCTGCTTTTACCATTCATTTAATTTCCAGCTATAATAACATAAACAAATTCATCAAGCATTGATACATTTGCTTTTCGCCTTTAGGCAGCAATCATTCTTCAATAACCATCCTTTTAGAAAATTCCTGGATTTATGAGTTATTCCGCTTTTTATAAAACCGCGTTTCTTTTTATTTTGATGCTCCCTTTCGGGTTTTCAATCTTTTCGTCTTTCGCAGGGTTTTATCACCTGTTAATAACAGGCTAAGTTTAATAAACAATTTAAAAAGAAATGAAAAAAACAATCACCAAAACCACATTTTACATACTCCTTTTTTTACTGTTCATTGCAAATGCTTCCTTAGCTCAGTGGAAAATGCCAGCATCAGACAGGTTGATGGATGACGGTTTCCCGTTTAATGCTTTCAAATTTAAGGGGAAAGTAAAGGCAATGAAGATCAGGTTTAAGGACTTTCATGCTAGTAACACTTCCGCCGAACACGGCATAAAACTGGACGCCTATTTTGATGGTTCAGAAGATTATTATTACAAAGTATCTTATCAAAAAGAAGGCGGCATCAACACATGGGACACTTACGACACGGCAAATAGGCTGATCTCTAAGCTGATGTTTGTGTATGATCAGCAGAACAAGATCATTGAAAAATACGAATCAAGAAAAGACGGGGTGCTAAAAAAAATAATAGCCTATACTTACGTTTCACTTGGCAGGTGGAACGAAACTATATACTACGATAGTTTAGCTCAAATAGATCATCGTGACGAAAAGGTGTACAATAACAACAAGTTAACTGTCACCTATTTAAAAGGAACACCTTCAGAAAGTAAAACAACATACCAATACGATAAGGATAAAACTGTTTTGAAAACATACCTTCCAAACGGAATGCTTTACTACAAGTCTAAAGAAATAACAACAGGAAAAATAAAGACTACATCCTCTGAACACTACAATAACGGTAGAAAGTGGGGCATCACTATCATAATACAAACGGATACCGAAACTTTTTTTAAAACCACTGAAAGCCAACAAAATCCCGTTACGACAACAGAAGTTTCTAAAAAGAATGAATACTGTGATGTTTTTCAAATGAAAACATCCCGTTCAGGTTTTCCAGAACACATAAATGGCGAAACAATAGAAACGATTGAATATGTGTATGATAAAGAGGGAAATTTTGTTAGCAAGACTCATTATTTTAATGGTACCCCTACGTATCAAACTATAAGAGAGATCGAGTATTACTAAACCTTCTTAATCTTTTTCTTTCTCTTTGTTTGGGTTAGAAAATATTTAACTAGGCGAGTTTTTCTACAATTGAAAATACGTAATCACTTATCATTCATTTCAATATTAATTTAATGAAATTTAGCGAATATCATCCACATTTTTATTAAAAAGGCAAGTGATAAATGGTTGTTTTTACCTATTTCATTTGTAGATTTGTACGTGTAGAATACCCGCTGCGGCGGGGCGAAATGAAATTAACATGTATAAACCACAGAATAGTTTTTATTATAAATTTGGATCGTAAAAAGTAGGATGTTTTTTTACAAATTTAAAAATCAATTTAGCTATGAAAATAATTTCTGCTTTTTGCTTATTGTTTTTCTGTTTGGAATCTAATGGACAGCTAGGAGAATGGACTTGGATGAAAGGGGATAGTATTTATAATAGTCCAGGGTTTTATATTGCGCAAGCACAAACATCATCTTTAAATAATCCGCGAGCCAGACAAAGAACAATAGGCTTCACCGATGCCAATCATGACTTTTGGGTTTTTGGAGGAGGATTATTTGACCCTGCAACCCCGGCTTTTTACGAACTCATGGGGGATTTATGGAAATATTCCCCTTCAAACAATCAATGGTTATGGGTAAGAGGAGATGATACTTACCCAAATTTTCTTGGAAATTATGGAACTCGTGGTGTTAGTAGTCCAACTAATAATCCTCCTGCAAGAGAATGGTCGCAAGGATGGACCGATTCATCCGGCAATTTCTGGATTTTTGGAGGTGATATCGCTTATTATAATTCTATTAATGGCTGGTCTAAATATGTAGGAGATGATTTTTGGAAATATAATATTGCCACTAACCAATGGACATGGATTAATGGACACTCTTATTTCTCTTCCACTTATTCTTATCATGGTATAAAAGGAGTACCATCTTTATTAAATTATCCTGGCGCAAGAGACAGAGCAACTACCTGGACGGACAAAGCGGGTAACCTATGGTTATTTGGCGGATATGGAAAGGATGGGAACGACTCCTTAGGAAATCTAAATGATCTCTGGATGTTCAATACCTCTACCAACTTATGGACATGGATAAGTGGAGATTCTACCAAATTTTCTATTGGTAATTACGGCGTAAAAGGGGTAGAAGCAGCAAACTATGCACCCCGTAGCCGTACATGCGGGCAGGGGTGGACAGATTCATCAGGTAACTTGTGGTTATTTGGTGGTACACAGTTAAATGATCTTTGGAGATTTAATGTATCTAGCCGCAAATGGGCATGGATGAATGGTGAAAAGAAGTTGAAGCCAGATGCTAATTGGGGTACCAAAAATGTTTCGACTACAACAAATACGCCTGGTTATTTTGAAAATCTCGATTACAGTTCTAACCTTTTCATTTGGATAGACAAAAATGACTTAATATGGCTATTTAATTCGCAATATAACCCCTATAGAACAGATAATCAATGGGGAATAATATGGAAATACAATCGCTTTATCAACCAATGGACATGGGTAAGTGGAGATACTTCTACTTTTAATATAAACCTATCTAATTATTATGGTGTACAAGGAGTAGCTATTCCCAATAATCTACCTATATCAGCTCCTACAAATTCAGATTGGGTGGATAAAGAAGGTAATTTTTGGTTGATGGAAGGTGCTAAAAATGCGATGTGGAAATTATCTCAAGGTTTAGTAACTCCTCTGGACCTACTCACTTTCACCGGTTCATTACAAAGCAACATAGCCCACCTACAATGGACAAGCGAAAACGAACAAAACTTCTCTCATTACGAAATAGAAAGAAGTAGCAACAGCAGAGAATGGAATAAATTGGGAACTGCAAATTGGAAAGGGGGAAGTGGTAAGAATGAATATAGTTATGAGGATGATCTTTCACGTTTCACCTCTCACGTTTCACGACAATTCTACCGTCTCAAAATGGTGGACAAAGATGGTAGCTTTACATACAGCAAGATTGTAATCATTAGGCTCAACAATCAACCTTCTTTCAGCATTTATCCTAATCCTGCAAGTACATCTGTGCAACTGCAGTTTGATAAGAGTATGAATGAGAAAATGCAGGTAAAGTTGTTAGATATGAACGGAAAGGTTGTTGTCAGTGGTATGTGGTCAGTGGTGAGTGGTGTGACAAGGATTTCTACAAGAAAATTACCGGCGGGTAGTTATGTGGTAAAGGTGAGGGTGGCAAATGACAATGAGTATTCGAAGAAGTTGGTACTGAAAAAATAAAGGATAATCTACATTGCAGTCATGAAATTACTTGGGATGAAAACATTTTTAATGAAGGGGTTGACTTGTTGTCTTTTTTGTGTCGGTGGTTTTGTGGGTTATGGACAACCAACTTTATCATGGGCAAAACAAATGAGCGGAACTGCCTATGAGGCAGGTACATCAGTGGCAGTCGATGCTGCAGGGAGTGTATATACAACTGGTTATTTTCAAGGAACGGTTGACTTTGACCCGAATAGTGGAATATTTGAACTTACTGCATGGACGACTTTCGGCCAGGATATATTTATTTCAAAACTTGATGCCATGGGCAATTTTGTATGGGCGAAGAAACTGGGCAGCTTTAACATTTATGGCGATTATGGAACTGCAATAGTGGTAGATGCGCAGGCAAACGTATACACCGCCGGATACTATGGCAGTACAGTGAATTTTGATCCCGGCGCCGGCACTTACAATCTTACATCAGCAGGAGAGGACGATATTTTTGTTCAAAAATTAGACTCTGCTGGCAATTTTAAATGGGCAAGAAGCTTTGGTGGAATAAAGAGTGACCGCGGAACTTCTATATATGTGGATGCAAAGCAAAACACCTATCTGACAGGACGTTTTGGTGGCACTGTAGATTTCGATCCCGGTCCGGGAACATTTAATCTTGCTTCTTCTTCCCCTTTCAATTATGATGCTTTTATCTGTAAACTGGACAGTATGGGTGATTTTGTCTGGGCTAAACAATTTAAAGGGAATAAGGGAAATGAAATAGTGAATTCTATAGATGTAGACTCCGCAGGATATGTGTATACTACCGGGCAATATTGGGATACGGCAGATTTTGATCCGGGGCCGGCTGTATATAATCTCACAACCTCCAAGTTAGGGTTGTTTGCATCTAAACTTGATCCATCGGGTAATTTTGTATGGGCTAACAGTTTTGACGGTAGTAGTACAAACAACTATGCGAATTCTATAAAGGCAGATGCTGCCGGAAATCTATATGTCGCCGGAACGTTTACAGATACCGTCGATTTCGACCCCGGTTCCGGCAACTACAATCTTGTTTCAGACTCTGCTGGATATTCTGACTTATTTATTTTAAAATTGGATAGCACAGGGAATCTGCTCTGGGTTAAGTCTGTACGTTTTGCTGCCGGAAAACTAACATTAGACAAGGCAGCAAATATATATGTAGCAGGTGGGTTTAGATTAACCACCGACTTCGATCCAGGACCTGCCACGCATAATCTGGTCTCCGCAGGGTTGCTGGATGCATTCATTTTAAAATTAGATTCTTCAGGTACCTATATATGGGCAGGAAAAACCACAGGTCCTTATGACGAGACGTGTGATGGTATTGCTTTAGATGCCTCCGGCAATATATATGCAACAGGACTTTTTATAGATAGTGCAGACTTTGACCCGGGACCAAATGTATACAACTTGAAACATCGTGGTGGTACAGACATATTTGTTCTCAAGCTGGGGCAGAGTATAGCCGTTCCCCTCCACCTCCTTACCTTCACCGCCAATCTAAAAGACAAAACCACCCACCTGCAATGGACAAGCGAGAATGAACAAAACTTCTCTCATTATGAAGTAGAAAGAAGCACCAACAGCAGAGAATGGAGTATAGTAGGAACTGTAAAGTCGAAAGGTGGAAGTGGTAAGAATGAATATAGTTATGCTGATGACCTTTCACATTTCACCCCTCACGTTTCACAGCTATTCTATCGCCTTAAAATGATTGACCTGGATGGTACATTCAAATTCAGTAACATCGCACAAATAGCAGTCAATAAAGAAATGGAAAAAATGACTTTATTCCCTAATCCTGCAAAGTCCTTTGTAAAAATTCAGCTTCCAACCAAAATTACAAGTTCATCAATTGTCACGGTTTCAGATGTTAATGGAAAAGTAGTTCTTCAAAATAGCTTGTCATTTATAAACAGACAGGCAACACTACCAATTGGTACATTATCAAATGGTATTTATTCAATAAAAATACTGGTAAGAGAAAATGAGTTTATTCAGCAAATGATAGTTGCTAATTAATGATAGCATAATTTCTGCTGCAGGCAGCAATTGTTTTTCAATATACATCTAAGATGCAAACGAATTTTTGTGCGTTGCAAAACCATCATTATTACCTGCATCTTTCTTACAGCATACACCAACATTTCTGCGCAATTCGGCCAATGGACCGGATAAAAGGAAACAATACCATTAATAAAAATGGAATCTATGGATCACTTGGCAAAACTGATACCAATGCTAATCCTGGCTCAAGGAGAGGTGTTAACTCGACTGAAGCCGAAGGAAATTTTTGAGCATAAAAAATCGGCTCACTACATATTTTTATGAAAACAAAAAACCCTTGCTAATACTACGTTTCAGAAGATTTTTAAAAATGAGGTTTCAAACTAAAAAAACTGCCCTTCCGGAACAGCTTTTAGAAATTCAATTTATTTAAACATTTATTATCTAAATTTTATTTTAGTTAGTAAGGTTGTAGCCACTCCTTGCCCCTGAATAATTCCTTTATCAATAGCTTCTCTGAAGTGGATGCCTCCATACAATCTTGAAAT
>JANPHE010000160.1:0-9216 GCA_031424295.1 Segetibacter sp.
AACCTCGTCGCAATGACGAGGCAAGCACTTTTGTGCCTACTATATCAAGCTTTGAACAAACATAACTCAATGAGCATACTCAAAAAAGTACGAGAAAACTTAATATGTGCTTGGCTGAGTTATTGAGCAAGCCCTAATTAATCCAATGTAAAACGACTCTATATATTACTAAAACGGAGGTCATTTGACCTCCGTTTTCTATTTATTTATTTAATGCCTAATCTTTTTTTCCTTCACCATTTTCCTGACGCCTGTTCTTCATTTCCTCCATCATCTCCTGCAACTTTTTGATTTGTTCATCATTTAAAATACCCTTTAGTTTAGCATTTCTTTCAATAATCAAATCCTTCATTTTATTTTTTTTATCATCTTCAGATAACTCAGTGTTTTGCTTCAGGTCACGTGCATTTTTTTGATGGTTAAACTGAATGACTGAAACGGAATCTGCTTGTTCCGGGGATAGTTTCAAATCTGTAATTAAACGTTGCTTCAATGCTTCTTTCATACGTGGATTTCCACCTCCACCGCGTCTCAATCCTCCAGAGTTTTTACTTTCACCTTCTTGAGAGAATGAGGCTAGAGTAATTAAAATTGCCGTAAATGCTAAAATGATTTTTTTCATGATTTATTTTTTGGGTAAAGTTATCAGACTATTGCTTTAGACCTTAGTTTAATTTGGATAAAAAATATTTTTCCATCTGTTCTCAAATTGATCCTTTATGACTTATTCTATTAAAGTCAAAACTTTATTGTTCCTATTATCTGAAGTCGATTTTATGCTGAGGATACTGTGCCACTAACTAGGGGTTATCAGCATAGTAATCTTCCTTTGAATTTAATCCAAACAAAGGAAATGGCCATTTTGAAATACATAATAAAGAAGTAATTACGAAAGGAAGTGCAATACTTCTGTACCGTACGATGGCCCCTGTTAAAGTAATCGTATAACCACAAATCAATAGAATTGATAGTGAAAAAAAGATCAGGCATAAGAAAAACGCCAACCCTTTTATTTTTTTTCTACTCGTGAAAAAGCAAACAACCACCATTAAATACAGCAGAAGGTTTTCTGCAATGGCAGGTATATATGCTGTGTTGCTTATTT
This sequence comes from Segetibacter sp., assembly GCA_031424295.1. Classification (GTDB taxonomy): domain Bacteria; phylum Bacteroidota; class Bacteroidia; order Chitinophagales; family Chitinophagaceae; genus Segetibacter. The sequence goes on from JANPHE010000160.1 coordinate 1,106, forward strand.
CATTGATATGGGGTCTGAAAAATGCAATGTCAAATGCCGATGGAAAATAAGCAATGTATCCTTTAATTGTCGGTATAAGTGGTTCTGAAATAACAGAGGACCCCCCACTTAATTGTAAAAATTCTTTTTGCTTTTCTGCAAGAATTATTAACGGATTGAAAGAATTTATGACTAAGGGAATGGTGAAAAATAATACGATCCCTAAACTATAAATTGCTAAATAAATTTTAAGCGTATAATCCTTATACTTTTTTGATATCAACCAACAAAAAATTGCTGGAATTAAAGCGATCAATAAATAATTTCTCAAGCTAAAAATTAATAGTGCAACTAAGGCAATCGTTATTGTATTTAAAATTGAATGATTTTTTTTGTCAAGCAAGTAAATAATGCAACCAATAGCCGAAAGAATAAGCCCGTCTTTGTGTATGCCACTGCACCAGAATAGGGTAGAAGGTAATAAAAATACGCCAATAACTATCTCCCACTTTTTTTGAGGTGCGTATTTAATGAATACATTATACAGCGCAACAAGGCCAATGAAAAATAAGAAATTAAATAAAATAATGTTAGCGTAATAATTGTCATTAGTCAGCACATTCATTATTGCTAATAGCTTTACAGGAATATTGCTTTTCAAATCGTTCCAATAGCTGTTTTCACCAGCAAAAATATTCCCAGGTTTATTGTATCCATAAACAAAAAGGTCTTTGATAAAGGCAATAGGGTCAGACATTAGCCATTTCTTTTCTTCTATACTCAACCTAAAGAATCGCCAGGTATCAGAACCTGTATAATATTTGGGTAAAGAATAAAATTTTGCATAAGTGACTCCAGCTATTATTTTAATTAGGAAAAGGGGAATTAGTAGTTGTTTTTTAATACCCGATTTTTTGTAAAAGGGCATGACTGAAATGCATAAGCAGGTCAGAAGCAAATAGAATATAAAGATGGCTATATCCAAAATAGCAATTTAATCTATCAGGTTATTTTTGACGGCAAAAAATACCAATCCTGCAGTATTTCGTGAACCACATTTTTCCATCAACCTTTCTTTAATACTTTCTACAGTTCTTGCGCTGATTCCCATTTTTTCACCAATTTGTTGGCTGGTGAATTCAAAACAAATGAGTTGGAGTACTTCCTTTTCTTTGTCTGTAATATCGACTGCCTTTTCAAAGGAAGGTAATGGGCGATTTTTCTCTTGTGATTTTTTAATAATTATCCTATTCACAAAGTTATTAAGGTAATAACCTTTTTCCATAACCTCAGTTATTGCCTTTTTTATTTCTACCGGGTCAGTGCTTTTAAGTAAGTATCCATTGGCACCATTCTCCATTAAGTGAAGTACAAATTTTTCGTCTTCGTGCATTGTCAGCACTACGATTCTGATATCCGGATATTTCTCACTAATGTACTTGGTTGTTTCAATTCCGTCTTTCACTGGCATTCTAAGATCCATCAGGATGACATCAGGTTTTGCCGCGTCTAATCCATCTAGCAATTCCTGCCCATTTTCGGCTTCCAATACAAATTTAAATTGACTGTAATGCCGCAAGGAAACAATGAGACCTTTTCTGAAAATTTTGTGATCATCCGCAATGGCAACTTTTATTTCGCCCATAGGTTCTTAGGTAAAAAAGGAAATTAGTATATAAGCCGGAAAATTACACTATTTCTCATCGAATTCTTTAGGAACATCTATGGTTACCTTATAAAAGGACTGGGAAGCATCTTGTTCAAACAAAATATCACCATGAATTACTTTGAGTCGGCTTTGAATGTTTTTTAGACCAAGTCCCACATTACTTTTTGACATTTTGATGAAATCGTCATGACTTAGCCCTCTTCCGTCGTGGTGCATACGAATAATAATACTGTCATCGCTATTGTGCTGAGTGAGGTGAATAAAACTGGAGTTGCTGTGCTTTAAAATATTATTTGTCAATTCCTGAATGACACGAAACACAATTAATTCTTTTTCTGGCCTTAATCTTACTTTATAGTCGTGAAACCTACTATTGACATTCATGGAGCCCGAGCCATTTATTTTCTGGAAAAAATCGCTTACGGCACTTTCAAGTCCAAAATTCTTCAGAGTTGGCGGCATCAGGCTATGTGAAATGTTTCTGATAAGCTGTATTGCCTCATCAATTATTTGTTTGGCATTGAAAATAGATTGGAGTTGAGTGGCTTTATCAAGGTTAACCATATTTTCTGTGAGGTATAACCTGGCGGTAGCAAGTAATGGTCCTGCATCGTCATGGAGATCAGCAGCTATTCTTTGTCGCTCTTCTTCCTGCAGTTTAATGGATGCTCGCAATAGAATTTTTTGTTGTTCCGATTCCATTTCCTGCATTTTCATCTGATAACGAATTACTTTGCGCTGATGAAAAATGATAAAAATGACCAATGCAATCGCCAATAGCAACATTCCTACAGTTCCAAGCAATAGGGGGGAATAAATATCTGCTATTCTCAAAATTATCATTAGTAAATGCTATTGTAGTTTCTTTTTTTACTTGTTTCAGATGTAGATTTCATGAGCATTCCTATACTTAAAAAAATAGTTCTAACGATTGTAAATACGTAGTTCAACGCATAATAATTTTCCTTTTCTTCTTTCTTTAATAAAGGAATATAAATGATAAGAAAAAATATTCCTGAGATGAATAAAAAATAGGCAGTTACAATCCAAAAACTTCTTTGGGTATAAATAAAATTTACATTTAACTTAATTATTTGTTCGTAATAATAATATATAACGGTTAAGAGAATTAAAATATTCTCTATAATCTGATAGTTGTCTAAATAATCTTTTGTTCCAGACTTAATAAATAATATTGTCCATGTCAATTCCGTAATAAGCATTAGGGACCAAAGTACATTCTTTCTATACGGGGTTTTCAAAATTTGAATAAAGTAGAAAAGTAAAAGTTGTGTTTCTATGAGAATAGAAACATTGTACGATAAAAAATTTGGCTCGTGTTCTTTGAAATTTAGATATAAACCTAATAGGTCAAAGAAAAAATTGGAGATTAGCAAGAAAAAAATAACCTGCAACGCTTTATCTACTATTCGTTTTTTAAGCGAAAGATAAAGTGCTACAGGTACAATTTCTGTAACTACAGAAATAACTAAGATGGTATTGTTTAGTTGGATAGGACAGAGTTTGGTTCAAAAGTAACCAATTCTATAACGAATTTTGTGAGGTTTATTTTAAAAACACCTCATTTTTTCTTTACAAAATAACCAAACGCTTATTTATCTACCAACCAAGGGATGTGCTTCCACCGCAATTTGGAGGGCAAGTTCTAACTCCTCCTGCTACAATTCCTTTATTTTTAATAATTTCTCCGTTGTCAGCAACAGTGCTGAATTCAAGGATATTATCACCATTTTCGTTAACGCCAACCAAGATTGGTTGAGTTAAACCCATTTCATTCATGCCATTGAACATTCTAATACCGGCAACACCTGGTTGAGCAAGAATTTGCTCAATCATTTCGCGACCCATAAAATGAGCAATTGCTTCATCAGGGTTTTGGTCGTAATGGTTTTTTACAAGTTTAGCGCCTTTCTCGTAGCTGATGTTTTCACCGGTTTTTGGAGAATAGCCTTTCTTTTGCTCGTAAACTTTACCTTTTACAACATACAGTTCTGTTTCTAGATTTGTTTTCATTGTTAGGGGTTTTGATTAACAGATATATGGATATAAAATTCCCTCTTTAGTACTTTTCCACAAGGGGGATATTTTAAAAGAAAAGAATTATATTAGCAGAAGTTATTGATTATTAGCACTTTAGTATTAAAATTTAGTAAAATTACTTTTAAAGATATAGTAAAAGTACCTTAAAATACCGTATTTTTACGCAAATTAAGATAGTGAATTTACTATTACTGGTGTGGATAAATACGAAGTATTGAATTTTTTAGATTGTTTTTTGTTCAAAAATTTTACTTACGACACATGATTAACTTTTTCAAATGGAGAAATTAGTTCAATTGGCAATCTCTGACGATCATAAAATTTTCAGAGACGGAATCAGGATGGCATTAAAAGACCAGGATTATATTAGAATAATCTGGGAAGCTGACGATGCAAAAGACATGATCCATAAATTGAAGATGAAAAGACCGGATGTAATTATTGTTGATGTAAATATGCCTAATGTAGATGGTGTAAAAGCATTACAACTAATAAGAAAGGAATATGAAGATCTGAAGATTATCATCCTAAGTATGTATGACGACAACGAAACGATTACAAAAATGATGGAATATGGCGCCAATGCATTTTTGTCTAAAATGGCAGATGCCGAGGAGATTTCCAAAGCCATTATCACCTGTGTAAATGAGAATTATTATTTTAACGACCTTGTTAATTCTGCCGTATTATTAAAATTAAAGCATACCAAAACAATACGAAAATTTTATCCTACTCCTGTTAAGTTCAATGAGAAAGAGATGAAAATATTAAGACTTATCAGCGAAGACAAAACTACAGAAGAGATATCCGGCGATGTTTTTTTAAGCCCCAGAACTGTAGAAACAATCAGACAAAACATGAAATCTAAAGTAGGCGCAAAAACCATTGGCGGCCTATTAATGTACGCTATGCGAAATAGGTTGTTGGAATAGCATCATTCATCCTATATTATTACTATTTGTTAATTTGCCATTTTCATTTTGAGAAAATGACCGCAATTTCCCTACATTTGAAATTCGTATAATTACTATATTTTTTTATACGCATGAAATATAGTACCAGTAATTACGTTGTATCCAATACTTATCGTAGTTATTACTTTATAGGAACAAGATGAATATGCCACTTACTGATAAAATAAAAGTACTTATAACTGATGACCATGCCCTATTTAGGGCTGGTGTAAAAACATCCCTATCGCATTACCCCGATATTGAGTTTATTGGCGAAGCTGAAAATGGTATGCAATTGCTTAATCTGGTAAAATTCTTGAAACCCAATGTTATCCTCTTAGACATACAAATGCCTATTATGGACGGTATAGCTACACTTCCGGAGGTAAAGAAAATTCTGCCCAACGCTAAAATCATTATGCTTACAATGAATGATGATGTAAGTATGATTAGCAGGTTAATGGAAATTGGAGCAAATAGTTATCTGACAAAGAATAGCGATAGCGAAACCATTTATGAAGCCATAAAGACTGTGCATACTAATGATTACTTCTTTAATGACTATACAAATAAGGCAATGCTTAACGGTTTGCGGAATAAGCGTGTAGTTGAAATTGCAATGCCTGATGAAACTGAACTTAGTGACAAGGAAATGCAAGTGCTTAAATTGATGTGCGACGAAAATAGTACGAAGGAAATAGCAGATATTGTAGAAATAAGTCCACGAACAGTTGAGGCTATTAGAGATAGGTTAAAAATTAAAACTGGGGCAAAAAGTACCGCAGGTCTCATCTTATATGCTGTTAAGCATGGCATTGTTGAAGGCTAGGCAAATTCCATTTTTTTCAAACCATGCACTTGGTAAACTGGAACGGAAAAATAGTAGAAGAAGACAAGATATCCATTCCTCCTAATAACCGGTCATTCAGGTATGGGGATGGTTGCTTTGAAACCATGAAGGTTATTAATGGGAAGATCATATTGCCTGAACTTCATTTTAATAGACTGTTTTCATCTTTGGAAAAGCTATTCTTTCAAATTCCTTCCAATTTTTCTCCAAATTACCTAACTGATCATGTAAGGCAATTGACATTGGCTAACAACAATACAATAGCAAGAGTTAGATTAACTATTTACAGAGATGGTGATAATTGGCAGCATGCATTTCCGGAACCCTCGTTTATTATTCAGAGTTTTAAATTGGAAGAAGAAAGTAATTGTTTAAATGAACAGGGCTTAAAAGTAGGGTTGTACCTTGATGCAAAAAAGACTGTAGATCAGTTTTCAATGATTAAGAGTAATAACTACCAACCTTATGTTTTGGGGGCATTATGGGCTAAAAGGAATGGTTTAGATGATGCCATCATAAATAATTGTTTCAATAGGGTGGCAGACTCTACTATTGCCAATGTATTTATTTTGTCTGATGGCGTAATAAAAACACCTGCCATTTCAGAAGGATGTATAGATGGTACCATGCGTAAGTATTTATTGCAATGTTTCAAAAAAGAGGGTATTCCTTTCTTCGAAACTTCAATTGAATCTGACGAAATATTAAATGCCTCGGAAGTATTTTTTACCAATGCAATTACAGGAGTCAGGTGGGTTGAGCAATTAAACGCAAGTCATTATGCCAATAGGATGTCTTCCTATTTGTACAACAATTTCATTGTTCCCCTTAACCCTTAGTCAACTTTTTGATAATAAGCTTGTTCTAAAGCAGCATGCAGGAAACGATAAATATATTTTGGTTTAGAAGAGATTTAAGGCTGACAGATAATGCTGGACTATTTCATGCATTAAATTCTGATAAGCCTGTAATGCCAGTCTTTATTTTTGATAAGGACATTTTGGATCTTTTAGAAGATAAAGCAGATAAAAGGGTCGCTTTTATTCATAAAACGATAAGCGATCTGCAGGAGCAACTGATTAAAATTGGGTCTACATTAATGGTTTACTATGGTCAACCTATTGAAATATTTAAGCAAATAATTACAAAATATTCCATAAGTGCAGTATTTACCAACCATGATTATGAGTCATATGCCAAAGTAAGAGATTCTAATATTTCCAATTTGTTGCAGGCGCATTCCATAACATTTCAAACATACAAAGACCAGGTCATTTTTGAAAAAGATGAGGTATTAAAAGATGATGGTCGTCCTTATACCGTCTTTACTCCTTACAGCCGAAAATGGAAAACAAAACTGGAACCATCACACTTTGCAGCTTATCCATCACAGGATTTATCAGATAATTTCATCCAAGCAAATGGTTCGCCCATTCCTTTCTTAAGTGAAATGGGTTTTACGCAAAATGATATTTCATTTCCGGCGAAAATTTTTTCAGAGCAGGTTATAGAAAATTATCATGCTACCAGAGATTTCCCGGGAATGCAAGAAGGTACTTCTAAATTGGGCATCCACCTCAGGTTTGGAACTATCAGCATCAGGGCGTTGGCACGTAAAGCGAATGAGCTTAACCAAACTTATCTAAATGAATTAATCTGGAGGGATTTCTACCAAATGATCTTATGGCATTTCCCAAGAGTAGGCGAGGGTAGGGCATTTAAAGTGGAGTATGAGCAAATAAATTGGCGCAACAATGAAGTGGAATTTGAACTATGGTGTAAGGGAATGACCGGTTATCCAATTGTAGATGCCGGGATGAGAGAATTAAATGCAACTGGGTTTATGCACAATAGATCAAGGATGATCGTAGCGTCGTTTTTAACCAAACATTTGTTAATAGACTGGCGTTGGGGTGAAGCGTATTTTGCACAGAAACTATTAGATTTCGATCTGGCTTCTAATAATGGAGGATGGCAATGGGCTGCAGGAAGCGGATGTGATGCAGCACCCTATTTTAGAATTTTTAATCCTCAACTTCAGACGCAGAAATTTGACCAGGCATTAGCGTATATTAAAAAATGGGTTCCGGAGTTAAATGAATTTACCTATCCACAACCTATAGTTCAACATGAAGTTGCAAGAAAAAGAGCGCTTGAAGTGTACGGAAAGTCTTTAGGAAAGTAAACGATCTTAAACAAAAACATCGGAAGTATCAATACTGACATTGTTCATTTTTGCATAAACTTCAAGCAATTTATAAACTGCAGATTTGCCCGTTTCTCCTAACTGAAGAGAAAAATTATTTACATACAGATCAATATGTTTTTTCATTACTTCTTCATTCATCTCTTGAGCATGATCAGCGATGTATGGAGATAGAATTGGGTAGTGGCTAAATGAATACTTGAGGCTTTTTCTAATCAATAAATCAATTTTGTATTGAATGGCTTTGTCAATGTTTCTATCAATCACTATCCCGCCCAAAGGAATAGGAGCTTTGGTTTTTTCTTCCCAAAATTCACCTAAATCAAGCAACTTAACCAAACCTTTGTCCTGATACGTAAACCGGTTTTCGTGAATAATAACTCCTGCATCTAC
>JANPHE010000161.1:0-5769 GCA_031424295.1 Segetibacter sp.
TCATTTGAGTCTGAAATTAACCAGGCATTTTCAACAATAAACTACTTCGATGATCAACGTACTACAGCGCCAATAGAATGGCAATATCCATTTGGTTCACAAGAAAATATTTCTTTTCCTAATCGTGTGAGTGATGCAGTAGAATTTTACTTTAAGGCTGAAGAGTTAAATCCAAGAATAAATAACCCACAATGCCTTTTAGATCAACAAGACACTCATCATGGAAAAGTTGATCTAATTAACGTTGCCAACAATAGTGTTATAGCAACCTGCAACCTGCCATATTCGGCATTTCTTGCAGGTGCTTCATGGGTTGCTCATTTGCCACTGAATATAAGTTATTTCATGAGATTTCAGTTTGAGAGTACTGATCCTTGTTGGTATCAATTTCCATTTAAGTTGACCGCTAAATCTGGCTACTTTATACCTCAAGAAGATAAACCTGCCGGAGGAATTAGAATAAAGCGAATTGTAAGTGATGGCGGAACTGGCAAAAAAATAATAAAAGTATATCAGTACAATAAAACTGATGGACATTCTTCAGCAACTTTAAAAAACATTCCAAATTTTGGCTACTACAAGACAACTATTGATTACACTAAATTTGCAAGAGACGGATCCACTTGCTTTGGAGATTTACCGAATTTTGCTTTTAATAGATCTAGTAATCCAATTTATAGCCTTGATTTTCATAATGGATCTCCCATATTATACACAAAAGTTAAAGAAACAGAAGCAGATGGATCATACACAGAACGGGAATACGATCCTATTTATACTACTGCCAATGCTTCGTTTTATCCTTATGAACCTATTCAACAGATACCTCAATTTAGTGGACTGCTGCTGAGAGAGGCCATCTATGATAAATCTAATTTATTGAAAAAAGAGCAAACTTTCGACTATAGTAAAATAATTACACCATATTCCGGTCCGGACAACTACAATATCAAAGCTGGCAAAATTGCATCAGCGGTTTTCTACTCAAACCGGGGTTATGTAACCCTTTACTATGGGTACATAAAAGCAGAAGCACATGAGGTTACATGCAGCACAAAAATATATTCGGGAAATACTAGTATGAAGCAAGTTGAAACCAAAACCTACGACCCACTTACACATTATTTAAAAAGTACAACAACTACAAATAGTAAAGGAAAATCAATAACCACTGAATATGATCATCCCTCTGAGTATTTTATGATTCAACGTAATATCGTAGCACCTGTTGTTGTAACGCGTAAATTTAGCGGAAGTATGTTAAGTACCCCCTTAGGCGAAAGAAAAACAGATTATACAATTTTTAATGGAATTTTACCATTGCCAGAAAAAGTAAAAGAGTCCATTGGAAGCAATCCTCTGCGAGAGGCAGTCTCGTTTGATAGATATGACGATGTGGGAAACCTTTTACAGTTTACTGGCAGAGATGGCATTGTCAATTCTTTTGTTTGGGGTTATAAAAAATCTTACCCGATAGCTAAAGTGATAGGTAGAAGGTACGATGAAGCTATCAATCAAAGTGGTATTGACTTAGCAGTAATTAATAACCCTGCTACAGATGACAATGCCATGAGTGCTGAATTGAATAAACTAAGGTCGTTAGCAGGAAAAATTTTGGTAACCACCTATACCTATGCTCCCCTAATAGGTGCTACTTCCGAAACCGATGCAAACGGTAAAACCATTTACTACCAATACGACAATTTTAACCGGCTGAAACTCATAAGAGATAAAGACAACAATATTCTGAAAAAATTCTGCTACAACTATTTGGGCCAGCAAACAGAATGTACAGACAATATTACACTGCCACCTGACCCTTGTGGGGCTTGCAACGGGCCTCTGCAAAAATGTATAAACAACAATTGTGAAACAGCGGTTTTGTATTTAAAATCCAGTGTTCTACAAAACGATGGCACGTATGCTTGTACTTATGCATACCGTTGGACAGATGGTACCGAAACGGGCCAATATACCATTAACAATAATGCAATACTTGGCTGCCCTATACCTAATTAAGCTAATTATGAAAAGTTCCCTTATGAGACAACATACCTTTATCATGCTTTGTTTGGCTATTTTGGCTGCTGGTAACTTTGGTTTTGGTCAGTCAAATTTACCTGCGGCTCACCTTACACCGTTGCCTACTACAAGACAGGTAGCTGCTTTGCCTAGACCCTATTATAATGGCACCCTACTCAATAATATTCGTACATGGGAACCACAAGTTCCCCTGCAAAACGAAAGTGATGTAGTGGCAGGAAGCAATACGCAAGTAAGGCAATCAACTACCTATACTGATGGACTTGGCAGGCCAATTCAGTCTGTTGCCAAGGGTGTGACCCCTTTGCAAAATGATATGGTTTCGATGGTATTGTATGATGATTTGGGTCGTGAAAGCCTTAAATACCTAGCCTACCCCTCCACCACAGGTACCGGCATATTCAAAATAGATCCCTTTGCTGAACAGCAACAACAACTCTCAGCTATTTACAACCCTGGCAACCTTGCCGATGGCGAAAAGTTTTTTTATAGTGAAACGAGATTCGAACCCTCACCACTAAGTCGTGTTACAGCAACCTTTGCTCCCGGAAATAGTTGGGTAGGAAGCAGTAAAGCGATTGCAATGGGATATGAATTTAATGGTACCAATGAAGTACAGCTTTGGGATATTCCATTTACTTTTCAGGCTACGCCTACTACCATTGCTACCTATGCAGCAGGTGAACTTTACAAAACAATCACTTTTGATGAACATAAAAAACAAGTAATAGAATACAAGGATAAAGACGGACTAGTTGTGCTAAAGAAAGTAGAAATAGACAAAGATGCCGACAACAAAAGTCATGTAGGTTGGCTTTGCACTTACTACGTGTATGATGATTTGGGAAATCTGCGGTTTGTAATACCACCGAAAGCAGTTACTTTCATGGAGACTAATTCTGCATGGCAATTGTCCGCTGATGCAATAGACGAATTGTGCTTTAGGTATGAATATGATGAACGCAATCGGATGATAGCCAAAAAAGTGCCGGGTGCTGCATGGGTGTGGATGGTGTACGACAATAGAGATCGGCTGGTGTACACACAAGATGGCAATATGCGGGCTACCAACCGGTGGATGTACACACTGTATGATGAGCTAAACCGACCTGTAGAAACCGGGCTGCTTACAACAAATAATGATAGGAACGAAATGATAGAATACAGTAAGAGTGATATTATGGTGGTTAATTACAGCAACCAAAGAAACTACAGTGGTTTGCTTACCCCCTCAATACCACAAGACTTGTACATCAACGAACTGGAACACGGAAGAACTACTTTTCAGGCAAGTAATAGCATTCAATTTGCAACAGGCCTTGACCATAGCAGCATCACCGAGCAAATAGTGTCGGACAACAGTATCTCTTTTACTTCTTCCATTACAACAACCAACAATCCTTCGTTGTCAGTAGCTACACAAGTAGTGCCGCTTACAATAACCTATTATGACGACTACAACTGGACTACAAAAAGATACAACGCTGCATATAATAACCAACTAAACAAAGAAAGCAATCCCCTGGACAATGATTATTTTGATCCTTTGCCTACAACGCACAATGACCATGTAAAAGGAATGGCCACCGGCACACGGATAAGAGTAGCGGCATCTGATAACCTGAATAAACTGAGCAATGCTAAATGGATGGAGGCCGCTAGTTTTTATGACGAAAAGGGCAGGGTGGTGCAAGTGCAAAATCATCAATACAAAGGCGGGGTGGATATTTTTACAACGCTAATGGATTTTACAGGAAAGCACGTATGCCGCTACGAAGTACTGACCAACGAGAGTGGTAATGTGGTAGCACTTCCCGTAAAAACAAATATGAACTATGACCATGCAGGCAGACTGCTAAACATAAAAAAGAAAGTTGGAAACGATGAACCAAGAGTGGTGACTGAAAACACTTACGATGAACTTGGGCAACTGGTCAACAAAAAAATAGGAAGAACGAAAGACGACAATGGTGACTTGACAAACGACCCACTAGAAAATCAGGACTATAGCTACAACATACGTGGCTGGCTTAAAAGTATTAATGCTACCTCTCCTAACCCCTCCCAAGTAGGAGAAAGATGGTTTGGTATGGAACTAAGTTACGACTATGGTTTTGCGCAAAATCAATACAACGGCAACATAGCCGGTATGAAATGGTACACAGCAGGTAGCAAAAAAGAAAGAGCTTATGGATTTGGGTACGACAATGCCAATAGGTTGTTGTTTGCAGATTTTAATCAGGCATCCACTAACTCATCTGCTGGCTGGGATAAAAGTGCTAACATTGATTTTAGTGTAAAAATGGGTAACGGCGTACATCATACAAGTGCCTACGATGCCAATGGAAACATACTTGGCATGTGGCAAATGGGATTGCAATTGGATAGAAGTAATTGGATAGATAAATTGAGTTACGACTATGGAACCGATCCTACTAATAAATTAAAGGCTGTAAACGACATTATTACTGCCGACAACAAACTCGGCGACTTTACCGATAAAAACACCACCAACGAAGATTATAGTTACGACGCCAATGGAAACATGGTAGAAGACAAGAATAAATTCATTACCCAAATACATTACAACTACCTGAACCTGCCCTACCTGATAGAAGTAAACAACCCAACAGGTACACAAGGCACTATAGCCTACATATACGATGCTACGGGAAATAAACTGGAAAAGTTGGTACAGGAAACCGCCCCTACTGTAAAAAATAATCAAATTACTTATTTGGGAGGTGCCGTTTATGAAAACAATGTGCTGAAGATAATGAGCCATGAAGAAGGGAGAATGAGGAGACAATTGACAATTGACAATGGACAATTGACAATGAAGTGGCAGTATGATTATTTTTTGAAAGATCATTTGGGTAATGTACGCACGGTGCTGACCGACGAAAAAAAGAGTGATGGTTACATGGCAACACTAGAGCATGCAACGATCAATTTTGAAGGGCAGTTGTTTAATAATCTGGTAAATGTGGTAGATAAGCCTACATGCTTTGATAATTTGGGTAACAATAGCAAAGTACAAAAAGTAGGGGCTGTAAAAGATTTGGATAATCCCTCTGTGATAGGGCAAGGGCTGATACTAAAAGTAATGGCAGGCGACCATGTAGATGCCAATGTAAAAGCCTGGTTTGACAATCAGGAACAAGGAAACATACACCCTAATACTGATCCGCTTTTTGAGCAGTTGTTGGGTAGTTTGTTTACACAAGGCATTGTTAATGCAGGCAAGGGCGATGCATTAACTGCCCTGACGCCGATAGTGCTTGCCGGTATGAATGATTTTTTGACCAATCAGGAAAACTTTACCACCAATAATGGGGCCTACCTCAATTGGGTACTATTAGACGAAGAGCAATTAAAATATGTAAGCGATGGTAGTGGTTTTACCGGTACGTTTAAAGAAATTGGAACTAGTTGCTCAGGAAACTTGGTATTGCAAACCAACGACGGCAACGGTATAGATATAAAGCGAAATGGCTACCTTTATGTGTATGTTAGCAATACCAATACACAATACCCTGTTTATTTTGATGATTTGCATGTGGTGCATAAGCGGGGGCCTTTGTTGGAAGAGACTGCTTACTATCCGTTCGGGTTAACAATGGCGGGGATATCTTCAAAGGCTGCTAATAGTTTGGAGAATAGGTTGAAGTATAATGGGAAGGAAGAGCAAAAACAAGAGTTCTCTGATGGTAGTGGTTTGGATTG
>JANPHE010000162.1:0-4285 GCA_031424295.1 Segetibacter sp.
TTAATGAAATCATTATTATGCTAAAACTACTTTTTATACTACTGCCTTTTTCCTGTTACTGCCAGCCAATATTGAATGATACTTTGGTAAATAAATTGGCCGAAATGCCTTTGCATTGCATTAGCCAACAATGGCCCAACAAAACCAATCACACCTCAGAAAGCAGCACTGATCATACCCTGTTGCCCAATCAACTTCATCCATCTTTTTATGGTTGCCTCGATTGGCATAGCAGCGTTCATGGACACTGGATGCTCATAAAACTATTAAAAGAAAAACCCGGCTTTGCATTGGAGTTAAAAGCAAGAGAAGTTTTGGCTAATAGTTTTGATCCGGAAAAAATAAAAGCCGAAGCCATTTATTTCAGCAAATATAAAACAAGCAAAATCTTTGAGCGTACTTATGGTTGGGCCTGGTTGCTACAACTTGACCTTGAACTAAAAACATGGAATGATCCGCAAGCAAAAAAATGGCACGAAAGTTTGCAGCCACTAACAAAAACAATCGTGGGTTTATGGAAAAACTACCTACCCAAACAAACTTATCCCAATAGAACAGGCGTTCATCCCAATACAGCATTTGGAATGTGTTTTGCATTGGATTGGGCCAAGCAAAATAAGGATACTGCGTTTGAAAGATTGATTGTAAAAAACGCCAAAACATTTTATTCTACTAATGAAGAAATACCGGCTTGGCTGGAACCGGATGGTACTGATTTTTTTTCTCCAAGTCTTGAAGCAGCTGATTTAATGCAGCGCATACTATCTATGAAACAATTTGTTGTTTGGTTAGAAAAATATTACTCAACTAAGGGAATAAATAATTTATTGAAAATGCCTGTGGTGAGCGATCGTACCGACTACCAAATTGTTCACCTCGATGGCTTATCACTTAGCAGGTCGTGGTGCCTTAAAAATATTAGCAGGGCATTGCCTAAAGATCATAAATGGAAAAAATTATTTGCGCAAAAAGCAAATGAGTTTCTGGTAAAAACACTTCCCAACGTAACTTCAGGAAATTATGGTGGAGATCATTGGCTGGCAACTTTTGCTGTATATGCTCTTTTCTAAATAAGCTAATCTGGATTTTGTTGAGAAAGGATACCCTTGATCGATAATCATTAAAATGTTTAACTTATTTACAGGTGATAATTGTTGATTTTAAATTGCAATAAAATTATACAAGCTATTTGATTTTAAATTTCAACAATCCCAAATGAGTCATAATAACAATTGGAAACAAGAATTAGTCCATTTGAAATCATATATTAATTAGTGCATTCGTGGCAACTTTTGGACTATTTTAATTTCAATTCGGTATAAATTGCATTATTGCTTTTTACTTGATCTTTTTGTGCATGATTATCTTATCAAACTACATCCCTCCTTCTAAAAACAATGACAAGAAGTTGTTTTTTGATTGATGACGATCATCTTTTGTATTTTTGATTGAACAGATCTTTACACTTTCATCAATAGCTAAAAAATGATTCAATACAGCACAGCAGAAGAGGCCGTTGGAGTAGTAAAAAGTGGAGATAGGGTATTTGTTCACGGAAGCGCATCTACTCCCATTTATCTGGTCAATCATTTACTCAGCAGGTTTAATGAACTAAAAAATGTTGAGTTGGTCAGTATTACCACTTTGGGCAATGTAGATTTTAATAATCCTGATTATACCGGTAGCTTTTTCTTCAATTCACTATTTGTATCTGAAAATAGTAGATCAGTAGTTAATAGCGAAAATGGGGATTACGTTCCTGTATTTCTAAGCCAAATTCCGCAACTTTTCAGGCAGGATATTCTACCTATTGATGTAGCTATTATTCAGGTATCTCCACCGGATAACCACGGCTACTGCTCTCTTGGGACTTCTGTTGATGTAGCAAAAGCTGCAATAGAAAAAGCAAAATTTGTAATTGCACAAGTAAACCCATTAGTGCCTAGAACACATGGAGATAGCTTTGTGCACATTAGCAACATCCATCATTTTGTGTACCAGATATGTGAATTGCCTGAAGTAGATTATTCTGGCAAAAGCAATAAAGCAGTTGAACAAATTGGCAGAAACGTAGCTTCATTAATAGAAAATGGTGCTACCCTACAGATGGGCATAGGAAGCATTCCGGACCAGGTCCTAAAAAATCTGATCCATCACAAACACCTGGGTATTCATACAGAAATGTTTTCTGACGGTGTTATTCCCTTGTTGGAAAGCGGAGTTATAGACAACAGCATGAAAAAACTGAACAAAGGCAAATCCGTTACCGGCTTCTTGATAGGTACCAAAAAATTGTATAATTATGTAAACGACAATCCGGCCATCAGAGTCATGGATATAGCTTATGTAAATGACACCAGCGTCATCAGAAAAAATCCAAAAGTAACAGCGATCAATAGTGCTATAGAAATTGACCTTACCGGACAGGTTTGCGCTGACTCCATCGGCACTTTTCAATTCTCCGGAATAGGCGGTCAAATGGATTTCATACGAGGGGCTTCCTTATCAGAAGGCGGTAAACCCATCATTGCATTGCCTTCTACCACTTCCAAAGGATTGTCTCGTATAGTACCTTTTTTAAAAGAGGGCGCAGGAGTAGTAACTACAAGAGGTCATGTACATTGGGTAGTAACAGAATATGGTGCTGTAAACTTATTTGGCAAAGGCTTGAAACAGCGGGCCAAAGAATTAATCAACATTGCTCATCCCGACCTTCGTGCCGAGTTGGAAAAAAGCTATTATGAACGGTATATAAAAAAGACCGTGGTTTGACTTATTAAAACAGGTAAAGTGGTGTTAGTATATCGGGGGCAGAATACTATCTACCCATTACATTTTATACCATTTCTTCCTATTATAAATGGAAACTAATTTGCAACTATACGATTAGACTATTCACCGCTTTTTCAACTCCAAAACCAAGAACTTTGCAGTATGGCTTGATTTAACTTTTATAAGATCTTCAGGCAAACCTTCAAACAATATTTTACCTCCACCCTCACCTCCTTCCGGACCAAGATCAATGATATGATCTGCCATTTTTATTACGTCCATATTGTGCTCTATGACCAATACTGAATTTCCGCGATCTACTAGCTTGTTGAGCACATCTAGCAGATGAAGAATATCCTGAAAATGAAGACCGGTAGTAGGTTCATCTAAAATGTAAAAAGTTTTTCCCGTGTCTTTTTTTGCCAACTCCGTTGCCAATTTTACACGTTGTGCTTCTCCACCACTTAGCGTGACGGCAGATTGGCCCAATGTTATATATCCCAGCCCAACATCTTGAAGCACTTTAATTTTCCTATACAAAAAATGAATATTCTGAAAGAAATCAACGGCTTCATCAACAGTCATATCCAATACATCGCTGATAGATTTGCCCTTGTATCTTATCTCAAGGGTTTCTCTATTATATCGCTTACCATTGCATTTTTCGCAAGGCACATATACATCAGGAAGAAAGTTCATTTCTATTACCCTCATACCGCCACCTTCGCAAACATCGCACCTTCCTCCTTTCACGTTAAATGAAAATCTGCCTGCAGCATAACCTCTGATCTTTGCCTCCGGAATAACAGCAAACAAAGTCCTGATTTCTGTAAAGAAACCACAATAAGTAGCCGGGTTACTTCTGGGTGTTCTGCCAATAGGTGCCTGGTCTATCTCAATCACTTTATCTATAAACTCAAGGCCACTAATACTTTTGTGCTCCATTGGCATCATCTTGCTATCGTAGCAGTGTTTTGACAATATGGGGTACAATGTTTCTGTTATTAAAGTGCTTTTTCCACTACCACTTACTCCCGTTACACAAATGAGCTTTCCCAAAGGAAATTTTACATTTACACCTTTCAGGTTATTACCTTTTACACCCTTCAGTTCAAGCAACTTTCCATTGCCTGGTCTTCTAGTTGCAGGTACATCAATATTCTTTTCACCACTTAAAAACTGAGCAGTTGGCGAGCCGGATTTCAATACCTGTTCAGGTGTTCCCTGAGAAACAATCTGGCCTCCATGCTTACCCGCTTTTGGACCAATATCAATCAAGTGATCTGATGCCAGCATGATGTCTTTATCGTGCTCTACAACCAATACACTATTGCCAATATCCCTTAAATTTTTTAAGGCTACAATCAATTGCTGATTATCCCTTTGGTGAAGTCCAATACTCGGTTCATCCAAAATGTACGTAATGCCCTGCAGTTGTGAACCAATTTGTGTAGCGAGCCTTATCCGTTGGCTTTCTCCACCGCTTAACGATTTGGAAGACCTGTTGAGTGTA
>JANPHE010000163.1:0-11972 GCA_031424295.1 Segetibacter sp.
TTTACCAGTTCCTTTATCTTTAGCTGTTACATGCAAAATACCATTGGCATCAATATCAAAGGTAACCTCTACCTGCGGCACGCCTCTTGGTGCAGGAGGAATACCGTCCAGGTTAAACATTCCAAGGCTTTTGTTTTGAGAAGACATGGGTCTCTCACCTTGTAGAATGTGTATTTGAACACCCGGCTGGTTATCGCTTGCTGTAGAGAATACTTCTGTTTTCTTAGTAGGAATGGTTGTATTGCTTTCAATTAATCTGGTCATAACACCACCCATGGTTTCTATACCAAGACTTAATGGAGTAACATCCAACAACAATACATCTTTAACCTCTCCTGTCAATACGCCACCTTGAATAGCAGCACCAATCGCAACTACTTCATCAGGATTCACTCCTTTGTGAGGTTTTCTTCCAAAGAATTTCTCTACAATTTCCTGTACTTTAGGAATACGTGTACTACCTCCTACTAAAATAACTTCGTCAATTTGAGAAATATTATATCCAGCATCTTTTAACGCTTGTTCACAAGGCTTCAAACATCTTTGAAATAAAGAATCACTAAGTTGTTCAAACTTAGCTTTAGTAAGTTTCTTTACCAGGTGTTTTGGGGCGCCATCAATAGCTGTGATGTAGGGAAGGTTAATTTCCGTTTCTGAAGAAGATGACAGCTCAACTTTAGCTTTTTCGGAAGCTTCTTTTAAACGCTGCCAACTCATTGGATCTTTACGCAAATCCATATTCTCATCCTTCTTAAACTCGTCTGCTAACCAGTCCATGATCACTTTATCAAAGTCGTCACCTCCAAGGTGTGTATCCCCATTGGTAGATTTAACTTCAAATACGCCTTCACCCAATTCCAAAATAGATATATCGAAAGTACCGCCACCCAAGTCAAACACGGCAATCTTTTGATCGCTGTGTTTTTTATCAAGTCCATAAGCCAAAGCGGCAGCTGTAGGTTCATTGATAATTCTACGAACATTTAATCCGGCGATCTCTCCAGCTTCTTTGGTGGCTTGTCTTTGAGCATCATTAAAATAAGCTGGAACAGTAATAACAGCTTCAGTTACTTCTTGGCCAAGGTAATCTTCAGCAGTCTTTTTCATTTTCTGCAAAGTCATAGCTGAAACTTCTTGTGGGGAATATTGACGACCATCAATATCAATCCGAACGGTATTATTGTCACCTTTTACCACTTTATAACTCCAATGACCCGCCTCAGTTGTCACTTCGTCAAACTTGTGACCCATGAAACGTTTAACACTCATGATGGTTTTTTGAGCATTGGTAATAGCCTGACGCTTTGCAGGATCGCCAACTTTACGTTCGCCATTCGCTAAAAAAGCAACGATACTTGGGGTGGTTCTTCTGCCTTCATCATTGGCAATTACCACGGGCTCGTTCCCTTCCATAACTGCCACACAACTGTTGGTCGTACCTAAGTCAATTCCTATAATCTTTCCCATAAATTTAATATTTAATTATTAATACGATAGATAAGAGGCAATCATTATGCCAATGGGAAGGAAGGTGAAAAAATGGCAGAACTAGAAATGATCATCTTTGTGAATCTTTAATTTCCTGACTTTAAAAGTAAAATGTTTCTGACTGAGGTAGCTAAAAGTTACCACAATTACAGATGTTAAAATTTTTGCAACCGTTGGTTCAATATTGAATTGGACAATAAATAGGTTCAGAAAAAGGTAATTTAAAGCAACACAAGCAAGCACCAAAAGAAAATACCTGATTAGCTGTATTCTTCCCCTTACAGTACTTTCAGGAAAAACAACATATCGGCTTAAATAAAACCCTGTAGGGAAAGTAATACAAAAAGCAGCAATAAAGGCAGCATTGTGCGGTTTAAATGCCATACCTGCAGCATGCACTACTCCAAAGCCAGCAAAATATTGCTCAAAGAAGCGAAACAAAATAATATCAAGCACTGTATTGCCACCTCCACAAGCAGCATAACGGAATGTTTGCAACGAAATAAACCTTCTAAATAAGGGATAAAATAAATCAACAATCCGAAGGATCAAGCGCTTCATGCATTACCATATTAAATGCCTGCGAAGATAAGCCTTGTAAATTGTACTTTTGCCAACCAAATATTAAAGAATGACAATTGTCTCTCATATAAAAACAGCGGCTGCAGAAGCGATCAATCATATTTATAGCCAGCAAATTGACGAAAATGTCATTTTGGTTAATGCGACAAAACCAGAATTTGAAGGTGAATATACCATCGTATTGTTTCCATTTATTAAGCAATTAAAAAAAACACCTGAAGTATTGGGTCAGGAATTAGGTAATTATCTTGTAAAAAATAACCAGGATATCTTTTCTTCATTCAATGTTATTAAAGGATTTCTAAACCTTTCAATTCCGTCAGCTTATTGGACAACATTTTTATTAAAAGAATATAATAACCATTCATTTGGATTGGCTGATCCAAACGGCAAAAAAGTGATGGTAGAATATTCATCGCCTAATACTAACAAACCACTTCACCTCGGTCATTTGCGGAATAATTTTTTGGGATGGAGTGCCGCCGAAATTCTAAAAGCAACTGGCAATGAAGTAATTAAAACCTGCATTGTGAACGATCGTGGCATTCACATATGCAAAAGCATGCTTGCTTGGCAAAAACATGCAGATGGAGCTACGCCAAATAGTAAAGGAATGAAGGGTGACCATTTTGTTGGCGACTATTACGTAAAATTTGAAGCAGATCTTAAGATTGAAGCCTCCCTAGTTTTGGCACAATTTGAAAGTAGAGCATTTGACAATCTTGACACAGAAGATAAGAACAAAGTGTTGGCTATATTGAATGCCATGGATATAGCAAAAAGTGAAGGTGCAAAAGAAAAATACAATGAACTGCATACTGATTTGGTTGCATTGGCCCGCAATCAGACTCCCATTATGCAGCAAGCAAAGCAAATGCTTTTGAAATGGGAACAAGGTGATGAAGAAGTCATCGAGTTATGGAAAAGAATGAATAGTTGGGTTTATAAAGGTTTTGACGAAACCTACAATAAAATTGGGAGTGATTTCCAAAAAATTTATTATGAAAGTGACACCTATTTGTTGGGTAAAGATATAGTTGAGGAAGGGCTTTCAAAAAAGGTATTATTCAAAAAAGAAGACGGAAGTGTTTGGATTGATCTTACCGAAGATGGTCTAGATCAAAAGTTGGTATTAAGGAAAGATGGAACAAGTGTTTACATAACACAGGACCTAGGATTGGCACAACAAAAATACCAACAGTATAAAACTGATAAGAGCATTTATGTCATAGCTGATGAACAGAATTATCATATGAAAGTGCTACAGTTGATAATGCAAAAACTTGGCGCTCCCTATGCCGATGGAATTACACATTTAAGCTACGGAATGGTAGAGCTGCCAACAGGTAAAATGAAAAGCCGTGAAGGAACAGTGGTAGATGCTGATGATATTGTGAGTGAGATGGTAAATATTGCTAGACAAAAAACAGAAGAGTTGGGTAAGGTAAAAGATTTTAATTCCGAGGAATTATTAGCGCTTTATGACACGATTGGATTAGGTGCCTTAAAATTCTTTCTATTGAGGGTCGATCCTAAAAAGCGAATGATTTTTAATCCCGAAGAAAGTATAGATTTTCATGGTTTTACCGGACCATTTATACAATATACATATGCACGAATTAAAAGTATCCTTAGAAAAGAGCAGCCTAAAGGCTTAAAGAGTTCTATACCTTTATTACAATTGGAAAAAGATGTATTGGTTTCACTAGAACAATTCTCAGTTGTAATAGAGGATGCTGCTGCAGAATACGACCCTTCAAAAATTGCTATTTATTTATACAATCTGGCAAAGTCATTTAACTCGTTTTATACAATTCATTCTGTAACGAATGCAGAAAATGAAGAGAAGAAGGAATTAAGGTTGCAGCTTTCACACCTTACAGCTCAAACCATAAAAAATGGAATGACTTTATTGGGAATAAGGGTGCCTGAAAGGATGTAGCAAATATTTTACCCCTTAATAAAAATGATATTTTCAAGTTTATTTTTTTACGCTGCTATTGCAATTGTTTTCCATAATTGTTAAGAGTGTAGAATTTATTATTGCACAAACGATAGAATCAAAGCTGCTTTTTGAAGTAGTTTATTTATCCAATAAAAAAAGGCAGGTCAGGTAGTTGAAATCAGTCGAATTCCGGTTCCGATATTTGTACTAATGACAAAATCACCCCGAATAAAATATTCAAAGGTAGCCCATCACTTTATGGCATCCCAACTAATGGAAGCAACAAAAAAAAGGTAGTCCCCTCTCCTTCTTTAGTTTCAAACCAAATGCGGCCGTTTGCTTTTTCAACAATTCCTTTACACATAGCCAATCCAAGGCCGGTACCAGAAGATTTGGTAGTGAAATTGGGCTTAAAAATCTGACTGTGCATATCCGCATTAATACCACTTCCAAAATCAACAATTCTAACCAATAACTTATTTTCATTGATCTCTTCGTTAATAATAATTTTACTAATTTCTTTATCTCCGGAAGCTTCCACTGCATTCTGTAACAAGTTTGTAAACAACCTGTTGATTTGGGTTCTGTCAGCGCTAATTAGTGCCTTTTGTCCAGCATAAATAAATGTGATGTTAAGCTTTTGGTTGGTACTATACAAGTTGATCAAAGAACTAAGCAATTCATTGATGTCAAAAGTCTCAACGTTTACTGTTCCAATTTGAGCAAATTGCGAAAAATCGGATGCAATCTTAGCCAGTTGGTCAATCTGCTCAACCAGCGTAGCAGAAACTTTGAGTGAAAGTGCCTGCATATCCGGGTTTTTTTCTTGAATAGCCCTTTGAAGGTATTGAATACTCAACTTCATCGGAGTCAGTGGATTTTTAATTTCATGTGCTACTTGCCTTGCCATTTCCCGCCATGCCCCTTCGCGTTCGCTTTTTGCCAATGCCCTCGCACTTGTATCAAGTTTTCGAACCATTTTATTGTATTCTTTTACCAAAGCACCTATCTCATCATTAGCACGCCATTCTATTTCTTCGATTGCCTTTCCAAGATTTACCTCCTGCATTTTTCCTGCAATCAAACTAAATGAGTTTGTAATTCTATTGGTAAGCAACACCGAAATAAGTCCGGCTATCACAAAAATAAAAGCGTTCAAGCAAATGAGTGTAACAAGGAAATTTGAAATCTCCTGATTGAGTTCTTTCTGTGTATTTAAGTAAGGAATATTAAGGTATGCATATGGCTTTCCCTCTTCATCATTTAGCGGTATATAAATACTGAGAAAGGAAAAATTACTTACATGCTCATCTTGAATACATTGAATTTCTTTGCGGTAATGAAGCCTGTAAAATGCTTTGGGCTCCATCATATTGCTAAGCAATTCCTTGTTATAAATATCTGGTTGTGTGGTGGCCTGCAAATTACCTTCTAGATCATATAAGTTTGCATCAACTGCATGAACTTCAGAAATATCTTGCATTGAATACTTTAACTTGGCATTGGCACCTTGATCATAAATCTTAACCACATCATCTGATTGTGCATGACTGTATATCTGCCGCTCAATTTCATTCCCCATTATCTTAATGGCCTTCACTAATCGCTCTCGATTGGTTTGTTGAAACCGGCTAATGTAAAATGCAATAGTCGCTATCCCAATTATTAAAAAAGAAAAGACACTAATAAATGTTATCGCTCCTTGAATTTGATGACGAAGATTTAGCCTAAACATAGAACGGAGAATATCTAACCTAAATCGGGAGACAAAAATCACATGCCCCAACTGAAACAGAATTATAATAAAAAGAAATGCCCCAAATAGGTATGCAAATAAAGTAATAAACTCAACAAAGAAAGTCCCTCGTTCTATAATTACAACATACTTATTACTGCCGGCATTGAACCACATTTCCCTATGATCCTCCTTGTCATCTATAACAAACTCCTGGTCAAGCAATTTGTTTAATGGAATGCTCGATAAAAAATTATAGTCACCGACGCTATTAACCAAAAGCCCCTGATCATATATCGCATAAATAACATTAAGCTCAGATTCCACATCGGCCGTCGATCTTAAAAGCTCAGGGTAAATAGTTTGTCCCTTGTACTTTTGGGGTTCAACTACCACAAAAAAATACCCCTCTGTTTTTCCCAATTCATCCTTAATTAACTGCTCATAAATAAAACTAAATGAACCAGCTTCTTTCTGATAAAAAAATAAGTCCGGATGAAATGTTTTTTTCGATCTTGTTTCAATTATATTTCTAAGAAATAAACAAGTAGCAGAATCATCATTGAACAATGCTTTTTGGTCTGCATCAAAAGTATAAAGTCGGGTTTGGTAGCGATTAAAATTTGAGGAGAAATATTGCTTTGTCAAGCTGTCTTTTATCAATTTATTGGTAGGCTGTTGGGTTAGCTTTCCAAAATTTGAGGATAAAAAACTACTGTCAATCTCTACAATGCCAGCACTCAAAAGATTCTGAATAGTTGGATCTGCATCCCATGCCAGGCTTTCTCCAGCTTTGCGCCCCTGTTCTATACTCTTCTTATCATTTTGGTAAATGACAAGTGCAGAAATGCTTGCAGCAAAAAAAATTAACCAAATAAGAAAAAAGGAAGATC
The DNA here is from genome assembly GCA_031424295.1 of Segetibacter sp. Classification (GTDB taxonomy): domain Bacteria; phylum Bacteroidota; class Bacteroidia; order Chitinophagales; family Chitinophagaceae; genus Segetibacter. The sequence goes on from JANPHE010000163.1 coordinate 6,644, forward strand.
GAAATAGTGGTACAAAAATATCCTGCTTTCTGAACTCCATAATCAGCATAAACATCAAAAGCCAAGAAAGCACAAAAACGTTACTAGTCGTAGCAGAAATGTTAACCGAAAGTGACAAATAAAACAACCCACATATAGAAACAGTTAGGTATCGCGCAAAAATTGGCACATCCACAGCTTTATAAATAAATAGCAAAATAATGTGGCTAAAATGAAAAAAAGTAAGAATAATAAAACAAAGAATAATGAAACTAACTAGCGTATAAATATTGAGGCTAAAGAAATTTGTAACATCAAACGGTATGGAAGAGTCTTTGATAAGGCTTCTGGTAATCCCTGCACATACAAAGGCAAATGCTATTAATAAAACAGATAAAAAAATACTATAAGCAAGGGCTTTTTTCCCTTTGTATTTACTAAGATTTATACCTTTATGAAGAGCCGTAAACTTAACAAAACTAACAAGCCAAAATGACAAAATAACATTAATAAGCAAATCTCCCAAAGTTGGATTAAGGTCATTAGAAGCGTATATCAAATTGTCAAATAAGCCCAATCCATTTAAACTGAGCGGAAAGGTGAAATAGTAGCTGACCAACCTTAAACCAAGTACGGTAACTGCCAACAAAATAAATCCCCATTTCCATCCTTTCCGTTTTGCTACATCAAATGCAAAACTGTTCAATAAAACCAGTAACACCATGATACTAAATAATCGTAGAGACAACGAAATGAGACCAGGGCTTTCACTTTGAATTATTTCTTTTTTGCTGAGACCAAACAAAGGTTTCCCCTGACCTGTACTAATCTTTATGTCGCCATCTTCAGTTACAAGGTCATAACTATTAGCAAGGTTATCCAAAGCGGGAAATCCTGTAGCCAAATAAGAATTGTGCAAAAAGTAATTCCAATAAATAGGAATAAGTGCCGTAGCTATTACTTTCTTTCCTCTATAGAAAAATTGCTTTTTTATAAATTCAAAACTTCCATTTAGATGTTGAACAAAATAGTGCCCGTCTTCTTTGAGCATATCAATATTGTCAGGAAACATTTTATTTGTACTCCAATAGGCTACTTCTATCCTTTCGGTTTCATAGTTGGAATATACAAAAAAGCCAACCTCCCCATTTAGGTATTTATTTACTTTTTCGGGCTCTTTGATTTTACTAATTACTTGTTCAATGGCAACAGAATCTGAAATAAACTGTTGAAATAGACTTTCATTTTTGCTCAAATAATTTTCAAGCGCTGTTTTTATTTTTTCCGGAGATGATGTTAATGGCTTGGTTGAGAAAATAAAGGAGATACCATACAATAATGCTGCTAAAATAAGCAGGTAACGATTCTTAAAAACAAATTTTTTAATATTATTAATCACCTTTTAAATTTCTTTTGATCTCATCCCAAAGTAAGTCCATTTCTACCAGCGACATTTCATCGAGTGATTTCCCAATGCTTGAAGCCGCTTCTTCCATAAGTGTAAATCTTTTAATGAATTTCCTATTGGTCTTCTCCAGTACGCCTTCGGCGTCGATTTGCAAAAACCGTGCATAATTTATCATACTAAACATCACATCCCCAAATTCTTCTTCTATATGCTCCTTATTTCCCATTTCAATTGCTTCTTTCAATTCTCTTATTTCTTCCTCTACTTTCAACCATACATCTTCTTTGCTCTCCCATTCAAAACCAACCAATTTTGCTTTTTCTTGTATGCGGGTAGCTTTTACGACTGCAGGCAACGACTTTGGCACCCCACTCAAAACAGACTTTTTCCCTTCTAACATCTTTATCTGTTCCCAATTCTTTTTTACATCTTCATCACTAGTCACAGTTACATTTCCATAAATATGCGGGTGCCTCCTGATTAATTTTTCACTAATCCCTTCTATTACTTCTTGCAAAGTAAATTGTTGCTCTTCGGAGCCAATTCTAGCATAGAAAAGGATATGCAAGAGGATATCGCCCAACTCTTCTTTTACTCCCTTCCAATCATGATCTGTGATGGCATCTGTTAATTCATAAGTTTCTTCTATTGTCAAAGGACGCAATGTATCTATTGTTTGCTTTTTATCCCATGGACATTTCTCCCTCAAATCATCCATAATATTCACCAGTCTGAGAAAACTACTTTCGAGTGTCATTAAAATAAAATTATACTGTGATTAAAGAAACCATAAAAAAGATAATAAACAAAAACAGCATTAAAAAGGAAACAATTAAAACAAAAAGGCACATTTTTAAAATAGTTTTTGCTTTTCCTTCCTGGTAAAAAGTACGCAATGCTTTATAAATATACCAAACTAAATATAGCAATAGTATCCATTCTAAATATTGAACCCAACTTAACCATGAAACACCTTCAAATTCACCCAATAATCCTTGGATAAACAAAAGAATAAATAGCGCACAATACAAATGAATTGAAAAAATCAAGTGCTCCACATAATAATTACCGTTTTGCCGCTTGTAAAATAGAAATAGCAAAAAGGCAAACAACGGAAGCGACACAAAAAATATTTGGGGAAAAGAATGTATAAACTTCATCAATACATCGCTTAACAAACGACCAACATCGTTGCCATATCGCTCTTTAATAGTTACTGATTTCCTGATCATTTTCCGAGAAAACCAACCATCCTTTTTTGAATCTGCCAATGCGTTTTGAATAGAATCATATTGGCTGACACTATCATATTTCTTTGCCAATCCATAGGTTACTTTCCCTGTTGTTTGAAATGGGAGTTTATCCAATTTAGAAGTATCCTCCATCTGTTTCTTTACATTGTTATTTAAAACAGCCAATTGATCATTAATTTTTTTATTTCGCTGAACCGAGGTATCATTTAAAAGCTTCTTTAACGACTCATAATCCTTATCAATTAATGTTCGTCCTTTATTCATTTTAGCTTTCGTTTCTTCTAGAACCGGTTGTAGCATTGAAAAAAAGAACAAGAAAAAAAGCGCTGAAATAAATACATACATCTTTATTGGATTAAGGTAACTAGCCCTTTTTCCTTTTAAATACTCATCAGGTAAAAATCCTGGTTTGAGCAATAAATACTTAACCGAATTAAAAAATTTACCATCAAAATGTGTAATGTCATAAATGAAATGGATAATAAGATGCCACACCGTTTCCTTAGGTTCAATATTTTCTTGCCCACATTTTTGACAATAACGTCCTTGAAGTTCTATGCCACAATTAAGACAATCCGTTTCTTTCCTTTCTTTAAAATGAGACACTCTGTTAAAATTAGAATAAAAATAAGTACAATTCTAAACTTAAATGGGCTCAATCAATGCAATGTTTTTTCCTTAACACCACAGCCACTATTTTTGAACTGCTCAAATATATTTCATGAAGTCCACACTATATATTGCAATCCTCATTATTTTTTCCTGTAAGGCGAGTGCCCAATTCTATTATTTTGATATTACGGCTACCCGCCAAACCAATCAGTTATATACCCAACTAAAAACTTTGGGTGTAAAAAAAATAATAGGAACAAGTTTTGACGAACAAGAGCCATCAAAAGATTTCGTATTGGAACAAGTAATAGCTGTAGATGGATCGAATATAACAACACGATCCGCAACTATAGGCAGTACAGAAAGTTTTTTTACGGGTTTCTACAGTAATAATAAACTTGTGAATACTATTGACAGTGGCAACAATGCCATCAATACGATTGCCTATGAATACGATAATGTAGGAAAGATAACTGCCATCAATCTGATCAGTAAAGATTTTGATGGTGAATTTGCGATCACAGAACAACATCAATGGAGTTATAACACTAAAGGGTTGCCTGAAAAAATGTTGAAAATAAAAAACACGATAGATACTACGGTTGTTACTTTCCTATTAGATGAGTTTGACAATGTGATAGAGGAAAGATGGACAAAAAAAGGAAGTAGAGTGGAGACTTATTTTTACTATTATAACGAACTAAAGCAACTAACCGACATTGTAAAATACAATAGAAAAGCAAAAGCTATGCTCCCGGATTTTATGTTTGAATACGATGAAAAAGGAAATTTGAGCCAAATGACTCAGCCTCAAAGTGGAAGTGCCAATTATTTAACCTGGCGCTATGCTTATAATCCAAATGGACTAAAGGCCAGAGAAGTTGCCTTCAATAAGCAAAAAGAATTAGTTGGAAGAATTGAATACAGCTATCAATAATGTTGCTTAGATTGTCAAATTTAATTATGAAATATTAAATAATTTATCCACAAAACAACCAAAATGAAAAAGCTCTGCGTTTTACTATTACTCATTCCTTCCATTACCCTATTACAATTTTGTACTGGCGCCAAAAAAGCAGCTGCAGAACCTACGGTAACTTATGTGACCAATATCGCACCTTTAATGCTAACAAGTTGTTCTCCTTGCCATTTCCCACCAAAAGGGCGAAAAATACCATTGGATAATTACGAAAGTGTGAAATCAAATATTGATGAAATAATTGAAAGTATTGAAAAAGATCCTTCACAAAAAGGGTTTATGCCTTTTAAGCACGCAAAGCTTTCAGACTCTACGATTGCTTTGTTTAATTCATGGAAAAAAACAGGTCTAACAGAGAAGTAAGTTGGATTTTCTCCTGTTTATGTTTCCCTTTCAAGCAGTGAGGTTTTCCTGGTATCTCTAACTAAGACATACACTACCAATGAGATGAAAATACAAGTAGAAACATACCAGTAGAAATAGGATTCCTTACCAGCATTTTTGAACCACAGTGCTACGTACTCAGCTGTGCCCCCAAATAATGCCACCGTAATGGCATATGGAAATCCCACTCCGAGTGCCCTTACTTCTGCGGGAAACATTTCAGCTTTTACAACTGCATTGATGGAGGTATAACCACTCACAATAACTAAGGCTCCCATTAATAGCAAAAAGGCTTGCACTTCTGAATGTGTATTACTTAGTTGGGTCAATATTGGCACAGTACAAATGGTCCCTAAAACGCCAAATCCAATAAGCAATGGCTTGCGCCCATAGCTATCCGATAAATAGCCAAAAAGCGGTTGAATAATGGCAAAAAATAGCATTAAAAAAAAGATAATGATCGTTGAACGTTCTTTGGACAAGTGTACTGTATTCACCAGAAATTTCTGCATGTAAGTACTATAGGTATAAAAAGCCAAAGTGCCGCCTAGCGTGAGACCGGCTACAGTTAAAACTGCCTTTGGATGTTTTGTAAATAATAAACGAATAGACCCTTTATCTTTTAGTTTGGATTTCTCATGCAGGAATGTTGATGTTTCTTCCAGATTTCTTCTTAGATAAAAAGCAACAAATGCAAGCAAAGCACCAATCACA
>JANPHE010000164.1:0-32941 GCA_031424295.1 Segetibacter sp.
TCGCTGTAACCACGAATGAGGTCTACCTGATTCTTCATGAGTGCAATCAATGGACTAACAATAATTGCACATCCCTCCATAATAAGCGCAGGTAACTGATAACAAAGACTTTTTCCGCCACCTGTGGGCATAATTACAAACGTGTCCTTGCCCGTTAATAAATTATTGATCGCTTCTTCTTGCGTGCCTTTAAATTTATCAAAACCAAAATAATCAAATAAACTTTTATGAATATCAAACTTGTGGTTAGTTACAGAATGCGTACCAATATTGGCACTATTTGAAGGTTTTTCTGCAGATATTTTTTTTACAATAGCCTTTGCAGGGGCTTTCTTTTTAGTAGTTGTTGCCATTATTCTTGTTGATTTCCATTAAAATATTCGGGTAAAACGCCCAAACATTGCCGAATATAACATTTTTCTTTCAATATCTTAAAAGGTTAACGAAGTTAAGTTGTACAGTTTGTTATAAAACTACTCAGTTGTTAAAGTTTAAAATAAACCAAACACCATAACTGTGGTTTCAGGAGAATTCCGCAGCAGCATAAAAAAAGTAATTACAAATGCGATAATAAATGATTCAATAATCAATAGTACTTTTGCGGCGCATGAACGAGATGGTCATTGAAGCAGCATTAAAAACGATTCGATTGGAAGCCGAATCTATTAATGGGTTATCAAAATATATTAATTCAGATTTTGTAAAATCTGTCGAAACTATTTTCAATAGTACAGGCAGATTTGTAATTAGTGGAATCGGAAAAAGCGGAATTGTTGCTCAAAAAATTGTAGCTACTTTAAATAGTACGGGAACGCCAAGTATATACATGCATGCTGCAGATGCCATTCACGGCGATATAGGAATGGTACAAAAAGGAGATATCGTAATGCTAATTAGCAAAAGTGGTGAGAGTCCGGAAATAAAAGTATTGGTTCCACTAATAAAAAACTTTGGAAATGTCCTTATAGGAATGGCTGGAAATGAAAATTCATACCTGGCTACTCATTGCGATTTTTTCCTAAATACAACCGTCTCTCAAGAAGCCTGTCCAAACAATCTGGCTCCTACTAGTAGTACAACTGCCCAAATGGTAATGGGAGATGCCTTGGCAGTATGCTTAATGAAAAAATTAGGTTTCGATGGAAATGATTTTGCTAAATTTCATCCGGGAGGGAACCTTGGTAAAAGATTATACCTGAGAGTAAAAGATCTAATAGGAAACAACCAAAAACCATTTGTGCGCCCTTCAGATGGCTTAAAAGATATTATTGTAGAAATTACTAAAAACCGTTTAGGAGCTACAGTAGTGCTGGCTGATGATGGCACAATAAATGGCATAATTACTGACGGAGACTTAAGAAGAATGCTTGAAAAAGGAGAGCCACTTGATAAAGTAACTGCATCAGAAATCCTATCTCCTCATCCAAAGAAAATACAAGCAGAAGAATTAGCAGTAAATGCGCTTGAAATATTAAGAACAAAAAATATAAGTCAATTAATAGTTATAGATAACAACCAAAGTTATATTGGCATTTTGCATCTTCACGACCTTGTGAAAGAAGGAATAGTATAACATTAAAAACACCAAGAAAAATAATCCATGAACAATAAAAATTACGTAGCAATAATAGCAGGAGGCATAGGAAGTAGATTTTGGCCAAAGAGCAGGATAAATTACCCAAAACAATTTCTTGATATTCTAAATACAGGCAAGACTCTCATACAATCAACCGTAGAAAGATTTGAAAGGTTTGTGCCATTAGAAAATATTTTCATTGTTACTTCTGCCGATTATACTGATATCGTAATGGAACAATTACCTCAACTATCCAAAGACAATATCGTATCTGAACCAAGTAGAAAAAACACTGCACCTTGTATTGCTTACATCTCATTCAAGATACTAAAAGAAGACCCGGATGCAACTTTACTGATCGCTCCTGCGGATCACCTTATTCTAGACAATGAAGGTTTTGAAAAAACTTGCTCAAAAGCAATAGCGTTCGTTCAAAAAAATGAAGCCTTGTTAACATTGGGTATTCAACCAACCTATCCTAATACAGGCTATGGCTATATCCAATACGAAACAGAAAACGGAGATAACAACGTTTTTAAGGTAAAAACATTTACAGAAAAACCGAATATTGATCTTGCCAAAACCTTTTTATTGAGCGGTGACTTTCTCTGGAATGCAGGTATTTTTATCTGGAAGATTGATACCATCATTAAAATGTTTGAAAAACACCAGCCTGAGATGTATGAAATATTCCTTGCAGAAAAGGATAAAATGAATACACCTGAAGAAAAAGAAGCAATAGATAGAATATACCCATTATGCTCTAGTATTTCTATTGACTATGCAATAATGGAAAAAGCCGATAATGTTTTTGTAATTCCAAGTAGTTTTGGATGGAGTGATTTGGGAACATGGGCTAGTGCTTATGACAATCTGGAAAAAGATTACCTGGGAAATGCTGTAGCTGGCGAAAAAGTAATGATTATAGATGCAACCCAATGTATGATCTCAGCTCCTCATAATAAATTAATGGTTTTGCAAGGACTGAATGATTTTATTATTGTAGATACAGACGATGTGTTACTTATATGCAAGAAAGAAAAAGAACAGGAAATAAAAGAATATGTTGCAGAAGTAAAACGCAATATAGGCGACACATTCTTGTAATAAAATACAACCAATCGCTTCCCAAATTGTAGTTAAATAATAGATTTTCATTGTAATATAGAGGTCCGTTACTGTAATATTGATTAATAAAATCAATGCTATTGCTGCGGTCATTCAATATATTAGTTGCGCTCATTTGCTATTCCTTTACAAGCAATGCTCAATTAACTTCAATAAGTGGCACAGTTTACGACATCACTAAAAAAAACCCAATTGGGTACGTAAGTGTGATAAGTACTTCCGGTAAAGGAACCTTTACTGACTCCACAGGAAGGTATTACTTGGTAGTAAGAGAAACTGACTCTATTTACTTCTCATACCTTAATAAGGCAACTCCTAAATATCCCATAAAATCCATTCCTAATTTAGCAGCTTTTGATATCTCAATCCTTAGAAAAGTTGGTGATCTACCTATGGTCACAATAAAGCAACGAAACTACCGCCAGGATTCTTTACAAAACAGGCAGGATTACGCTGATATTTTCAACTATAAAAAACCAGGTATTACACCAATGATTAGCGACGGAGTAGCAGGAATGGACTTTTCCGCATTTATTAGAATGTTCCAATTTAAAAAGAACAAACGAATGGTGAGTTTTCAGCGCAGGTTAATGAAAGAAGAAGAAGACAGATTCATCAATCATCGATTTAATAAAGGTTTAGTCAAAAGATTAACCGGTCTTTCAACTCCAGTTATAGATTCTTTCATGACAGAATACAGACCAACTGTACAAATGGTTCAAACATTCAATGATTTGGAACTGGGACAATACATCATAGAAGCATACAATTTCTATAAAGCAGGAATAAAGGTAAACCGAACATTACTCAACAAATATGGATTAAATCCGGAAGAAAATTATTAATTCAATTTAGCATTAATAGAAGCTTTAAAACGTACATTAAATCGAAAACCAGAAGAGTTGCTCTATTTATCAAACAGAATGCTTTTGAGATAACCTACAATCAAATTAAAGCATATTTTAACCAATCAATCCTGCAGCTTTACTTATCTCCATCATTCTATCCAATGGTTTTTTTGCAGCCAATCTAAATTCTTCATTCATTGTTAATTCAGGTAACTCATATTTCATACACAGATATAATTTCTCCAGTGTATTCAACTTCATATAAGGGCAATCATTACATGCACAATTATTAGAAGGTAGTGCAGGAATGAAGGTTTTTTTTGGAGAATCCTTTTTCATTTGATGGAGAATGCCGGCCTCAGTTACTACAATAAAGACTTCACTAGGATCTGCAATGGCATACTTGAGTAATTGCGTAGTGCTTCCTATATAATCTGCCAATTTCAATACAGGTTCTTCACATTCAGGATGTGCTATTACTTTTGCATTGGGATACCTAACCTTTTGCTTGGTTATTTTTTCAAGGCTAAATATCTCATGAACCATACAAGCCCCATTCCAAAGCAACATATTTCTGCCAGTCTTCTTATTAAGATAATCACCAAGATTCTTATCAGGAGCAAAAATTATTTTCTGCTCTTTTGGTAAACTATCAACAATTGCCTGTGCATTGCTACTTGTACAAATAATATCACTCAAGGCTTTTATTTCTGCAGTGCAATTAATATAACTAATAATTAAATGATCGGGATACTTTTCTTTGAAAGCTTTGAACTGATGAACAGGGGCACTGTCGGCCAAAGAACAACCAGCTTTCAAATCCGGTAAAACCACTTTCTTTGATGGATTTAAAATTTTTGCCGTTTCAGCCATAAAATGAACTCCAGCAAACACAATCATATCAGCATCGGTTGATTGCGCTTTCTGAGCTAAACCAAGACTATCACCCAAATAATCAGCCACGTCCTGAATATCCGGCTCTTGATAATAATGCGCAAGAATGATGGCATTCTTTTCTTTTTTCAACTTTTCAATCTCGCTAAACAAATCCAAACGGACATCTATTTCAATATCGAGGAACCCTTTTTGCTCAACAGTTGTTATTGCTTTTTCTGTGTTCATAACTATTGTAATAATATTCTTAATACATTTTTATAAAATAAACCTATTACTATTACGGCTGTTAATAGCGGCACAACTTTAATAAATAATATTTGCAAAAGTAAACCCTATTACTTTATTCACCATTATTCACAGTGAATTCACATGCTTAACTGTAATGCTCTTGTATGTTTTTATGCTTTACAAACACATGGGGATTGAGTGCTACGTGGAAAACAAAATTTACCAAAAGGAAATGTGGAAATGTGAATCAGTGTTAAAGAGATTGAGATGATTATATAACCAATAAAAATACTCAAATTAAAAAATCTACTTCTCCGCCAACTATCCACAGCAACTAAATAAAAAGGAGTACTATTTCCACAGAATTCAGGATTGTAAACAATTAGCTGTGGAAATTAATAATTTGGATTTTTGGATTATTAGAGTCCATTTTTGGTTATTAACACTAAAAAAAGGAGCAACTATCGTAAAATTGAGTAAAATGTAAGTAATACTCTTAGTTTTCCACAGTTGTTCAATACATATAATCCCCTATTTTTGCGTCCACTTTTAAAAGTTATATAAAACATGTCTGTTATTCAAAAGATCAGGGATAAATATGCCGCAGTCGTAATTTCGGTTATTGCCCTTAGTTTAATTGCATTTATTTTAATGGATGCATTTGTCGGTAGAGGTCGCGGAGCACAGTCCGGTGGAAATACCTTGGGTATAGTAAATGGTGAGAAAATAGAAAAGAATGATTTTGAGAAAAAAATCACTGTTCAAACTGCTATGTACGGTCAGCAGGCTCCACCAAGAGAACAATTGATGGGTCAAGTATGGGACCAGACAATTGATGAAATAGTAATGAACCAGGAATATGAAAAACTAGGATTAACGTTTTCTACTAAAGAGTTGAATGACTATTTATTTGGCTCAAACCCACCTCAATGGCTAAGTTCTCAATTTGTGGATAAAACTACAGGTGCTTATGATGCCAATGCTGCAAAACAATATTTTGCTCAGGTAAAAAAGCAAAATAACAACGAAAATTCGCAGATGATCAATGATGCATACATTATGCCGACAATAGCTCAGCAGTTGAAAGCAAAATATACAGCATTGCTAAGCAACAGTAGTTATGTACCAAAATGGATGGCCGAAAGATCATTGGCAGATCAAAATCAGGTTGCACGCATTTCTTTTGTTTCAGTACCATTCTCCTCAGTTACAGACACCTTGCTTAATAAAGTAACTGATGAAGAAATCAAAGCCTATGTGAATAAGCACAAAGAACAGTTCAAACAAGAAGAGACTTCACGTAGCCTTTCTTATATTGCTTTTAATGCTTCACCTTCAGGACAGGATAGTACCAAGGCACTGATGCAGGTTGTAGGCATGAAGAATGATTTTGCAGCTGCTTCAGATCCTGAAGCATACATAGGAAGAGTTGGTTCTGAAATACAATATTACAACGGATACACTTTAGGTTCCAAAATACAGGTACCAAATGCTGACAGTATTAAAGGATTGTCCAATGGAGCCACTTTTGGCCCTTATCAGGATGGTAAAAATTATGTGATAGCAAAAATGATTGAGCGTCGTTCAATGCCAGATAGCGTAAAAGTGAGACACATCCTTGTAAAAACAGGAGACAAAGGGCAAGTGACTTTATCTGATAGTATAGCAAAGAAAAGAATTGACAGTATAGCATTAGCTGCACAATCAGGTGCTGATTTTGATTTACTAGTACAAACGTCTTCTGATGATGAAGGAAGCAAAAAAACAAAAGGCGAGTACGACTTTACTTCACAACAGTTTGGAAGCTTAAGTAAGGAATTTGCAGAAGTTGCTTTTTACGGAAATGCCGGCGACAAAAAAGTGGTTAAAGTGGAAAACTCATCTTATTCTGGGTACCACTATATAGAGGTAATGGAACAGAAAAAAATAGAGACTGGTTATAAAGTAGCTTATTTGGCAAAACCAATAGATGCAAGTCAGGAGACCATTACCACTGCCAATAACCTTGCTGCACAATTTGCTGCACAAAGCCGCGATAAAAAAGCATATGATGAGAATGTGAAAAAGCAAAACCTGCAATCAATGAATATTCAGGAGGTAAAGCAAAATGATAATCAGGTGCCTGGACTGGGAGAAAACAGACAGTTGGTGCGTTGGGTATTTGAAAATAAGGTTGGTGATGTAAGCGAACCTTTTGAAGTAAATGATAAATACATAGTTACTGTTATTACCGGAATTTCAGAAAAGGGATTAATGAGTGTAGAAAAAGCTCGTCCATCTGCAGAGCCGATGATTGTAAATGAAAAAAAGGCACAAAGAATTATTGAAACAAAATTCAAAACGGTTGGAAGCGATTTGAATCAAGTAGCTACATCAACAGGAACTCCTGTTCAAGTTGCAGATAGTATTCCTTTTGCTCAGCCATTTATTCCAAATATTGGCAACGAGCCAAAGATAGCAGGAGCTGCTTTCAACAAAGCATTGGTTAACAAACTTTCTCAACCAATAGTAGGTAATTCGGGTGTGTTTGTAGTAAAAGCAGAAAATGTAAGAGCGTTGGCAAATACCAATATGGATGTAGAGAGTTTGCGTAAGCAGATGGAAAGCCAACAAAAGCAAATGGGTGCATACCAAAGTATGCAGGCACTTAAAAAAGCTGCTGATATAGAAGATAAAAGATTTGATTTCTATTAATAGTATTTCAAGGAGAGTAGTAAAGCCCTATCAGTAATGGTGGGGCTTTTTTTATTGCGATTTTTTACACACTAAAAGCATTAACAAAGTCCATAAGAATCTATGAATAGCTTCTTTGTAACTTTGCAACTAATATGGAAGCAATTGTAAATAAAGTATCGGAAAGTGCCCTTACAACAATAGACCTTGAAGCATATTTTCCCAAAGGTGAAACAGCTGTTTTTGACCTGAAGGACCATTTGTTTATGGAGCTTATTCTGAAAGAAAAAGATTTTAGAGCTGCATTGCAATCTCATGATTGGGAGCAGTACAGAGAAAAGAATGTCGCCATTACATGCAGTGCCGATGCCATCATTCCCATGTGGGCAAATATGCTAGTGGCAACCAATCTTCAGCCTGTAGCAAAAGCAGTTGTTTATGCAGATGAAAAACGAATGTTGACAACCTTACTGCTTCAAAATATTGCTTCTATAAAACCAGAAGAATATATTGATAAAAGAGTGGTAATAAAAGGATGTGGAGAGGTATCAATACCAGAAGAGGCTTATGTGGCCGTCACGGCCTTGTTAAGACCCTATGTAAAGAGTATTATGTACGGTGAGCCATGTAGTACAGTGCCTATTTATAAAAAGAAATAAGCATGGATATTGATCAATTAAGGGAGTATTGTTTATCAAAGAATAATGTAGAGGAATGCCTTCCTTTTGGTCCTGATGTGTTGGTATTTAAGGTAAATGGTAAAATGTTTCTCTTGCTTCCATTGAATACCGACCCACTTAAGTTTAATGTAAAATGCGACCCTGAAAAAGCTTTGGAACTAAGGGAAGCGTATCCAGCAATTATTCCGGGATATCATATGAACAAGAAGTGCTGGAATACGGTGATTGTTGATGGCACCATTACTGCTAAAATGCTACATGGTTTTGTTGATGATTCCTACGAATTGGTTCAAGAAAAAATAAAGAAAAAATAAAGAAAAGCTACCTTAATATTCACTTTTTTATACAGGCTTGTTCAAGGTATTCCACAGCAGGTCTTTTAATTCGGTTAATCCTTTTTGAGCAATTGAAGAGATAAACAAATGTGGTATTCCGACTGGAAGTTCTTTTTCAATAGCTTCTTTTAGTTCTTCATCCAGCATATCACTTTTGCTGATGGCAATGATAAAGTCCTTTTGTAATAGTTCAGGGTTGTATTCTTTTAACTCGTTGTATAAAATTTGGAACTCCTGTTTGTGATCTTTGCTGTCGGCAGGAATTAGAAACAACAAGCAAGAATTGCGTTCAATATGCCGAAGAAATCTGTGACCAAGTCCTTTTCCTTCTGCGGCACCTTCTATTATTCCAGGTAGGTCTGCAATGCAAAAACTTTTTCCATCTCTGTATTCTACCATCCCCAATTGAGGGATTAAGGTAGTGAAAGCATAATCTGCAATTTTGGGTTTGGCAGCGGTAATAACAGATAGCAGTGTTGATTTTCCTGCATTTGGAAAACCCACTAAACCAACATCTGCCAGTACTTTCAACTCAATTACTTTCCATCCTTCTATGCCATCTTCTCCGGGTTGGGCATGTTGAGGTGCCTGGTTGGTTGGTGTAGCAAAATTAGAATTTCCCAAACCTCCCCGACCACCTTTCATCCACACTATTTGTTGTCCATCCTCCAGTATTTCACCATCTATTTCGCCGGTTATTTCATCTCTTGCTACTGTACCCAATGGCACTTCTATAATTATATCTTTTCCTTCTCTGCCGGTACAATTGTTTTTGTTGCCATTTTCTCCATCTTCGGCTATAACATTTTTATAATAGCGCAGGTGTAATAACGTCCATAGCTGACTATTGCCCCGAAGAATAATATGACCTCCTCGTCCTCCATCTCCGCCATCAGGGCCACCCATCGCAGTCAATTTATTGCGCAAAAAATGCCTTCTGCCAGCTCCACCATGACCACTTTTGGCAAAAATGCGGATGTAGTCTATAAAGTTTGTCTTCTCCATGAACCCACAAAGATAAAGAACCAAATGCGGAGAGCAGCAGGATTAACAAGATCGGAGGTTAATTTGCATTGTTTTTTCAAATAAGTATATCGGTCAGGTGGCAAATCCTTAGGGCTTCATTTCAAAAGATATTTTGTGAACAATGGCATAAACGATATCCATTACTTACTAAAAAATTAACCTGAATGGACATGAGTTGTCATACGACATATTTGCACTTTGATTTTTCTATAAGAAAAATGATTTACACCATCAACTGGATTGAACGATTGAAAAGAGATTTTAAAAGGGTGTCAAAAATTTGAGGAGCAATGCCATCTGAGGAATTGATATTAGCATTGATTAGCAAAGTCTCAATTGAAAAGGAAAATAATTTATATAAATATCTGATTAATAATTTTAAAGTTGAACCTAAACTAACAAAACAAAAATCTCTGCAAGATGCTTAAATGCAAAAGTCATCAACCAATTTTTAGCCTTTAATATAAAAACACAGACTTCCCAAGCAGGTATACTTAATTCAACTGTACCTATTATTCAACCGATCTAAAGCCAATTCTTTCACTGCATTTCACTTCAATAATTATTCTTATTGCTTACCCAAAAAACCAGCCGGCAGTTACTCACCGCCGGCTGATAAAATTTTATCGCTGTATTACCAGCCTCAATGTTTTTCTTTCCTTCCCTTTTGATACTGTTACCATGTAAATACCGGAAGACAGCCCTTTTACCGGTAAGGATACCGTTTGGGCGGAAAT
This sequence comes from Segetibacter sp., assembly GCA_031424295.1. Classification (GTDB taxonomy): domain Bacteria; phylum Bacteroidota; class Bacteroidia; order Chitinophagales; family Chitinophagaceae; genus Segetibacter. Next base: position 10,129 of record JANPHE010000164.1, read on the forward strand.
GCCTCCTGCTTTCCACAACTCCCTGCCTTCAATAGTGGAAATGCAGATCGTATATGCCTTAAGCGTACCTCTTATGTTGAGCATTGCATCTCTCTGTACCGGGTTTGGATAGAGCGCAGCCGTCCAATCTTTAGAAAGAGGACCCTGAACAAGTCTGAAAGCGACCTTTACTCCGGTAGTAGTGAAATTACCCAAGGTAGTATAGCTACCCACCATTATAGGCGACACGGTACAAACTGCCCGTACCTGCCACTCATAGACGGTGCCGGGGAATAAGCTGGTAACCACAAAAAACGAATCGGTGACTGCTACCGTTTCAAAAACAGCGGCACCTACCTCACGATACTGTATTTCGTAACCGGTAACACACGAAACCCTGCGCCATGATAGTAATGCCGTAGTATCAGTTTTGGTGAGGGTAACAGGTGTAGCAGGTGTGCCACAGCTTTGATAACTAACCGCGGTAGCCACCGATTTTCTGCTGCATCCTTTAATGTTAAATACCTTTACGATGTAACTATTGGCCGACCTGACATTTACAGACTTCGTAGTGGCTCCGTTACTCCAATGGTATTTAGTAGCCGCAGATGATGTGAGCGATACAACGGTGCCCGGGCAAAGATTGGTAACTACCGAAGGTGTTGTCGTAATAACAGGTACTGCCGGCAAGCTGTTTATAGTAACCGCTACCGAGTCTGCTGTGCCTTTGCAACCTGTACTCGTGGTGGCTGTAACGGTGTATTTACCTGCGGCTTTTACAGTGATGGTTGCCGTAGTGGCCGCGTTGCTCCACGCATAGGCAGAATAGGTACCCCCGGTTACAGATAAAGTAACACTGTCGCCACTACAAATAGCGATCGGGCTTACCGGGTTGATGATGGGCTTAAATGCAGGGCAATATATAAACCCTGCTAAGGATGCCGTACCGTTGGGTGTGGTTACACTTACACTACCACTCGCCCCACTACCAACCATAGCCGTTATGGTGGTATTATTAACTACCGTAAATGAAGTAGCTGCTGTGCCGCCAAAGCTGACCGTTGTAGCACCGGTAAAGTTGGTGCCGGTAATGGTGACAGTTGTACCGGTTGATGCGGTAGTAGGAGTGAAAGATGTGATGGTTGGGGGAGGTGTTGTCTGTACATATTTCCACAAATCATTTAAGAACTGCAGCCCACCGTTTAACGTGTCTGCTCCATAGCCACCAAAAAACCACATATTATCCGAGGGGTCTTTCCAACTCACTGCGTTAAACCTTGAGCCAGGCTTGTTACTAGATGATTCAATACCTAGGATTCCGTAAACAGTACGATTGTCGATTGTAGAGTCTCCGCTAATCCATGCCCATTCATTTGTCGTAATATTAAATTTCCACAGATCATTATAAGAGCTAGAGCTTAGCCCGCTAAACAACCATAGATTATTTGATTTATCAATCCAGCTTACCCCACATGCCCTTGCGCCTGGTTTATTTGTTTCGCCTGCCATGCCCCTCGTACCATAAACGCCATTTGCATAAATTGAACTATCTCCACTTACCCAAGTCCACTGGTTTAATAAAGGAGAAAACTTCCATAAATCATTAAGAGCCCCAGATGCGCCTATGGTGTTTCCGTACCCAAAACCACCAAACATCCAAAGATTACCAGTGGTGTCAATCCATGAGCAAATCTTACTTCTCCCTCCAGGCTTATTTAACGAAGCTGATATACCTTTTATACCATAAGTAGCTGTTTGAATCCTCACACTATCTCCACTTACCCATGTCCATTGATTGCTAGTTGGATTATACTTCCAGAGATCATTCAAAGACGCATAGTAACCCCCTCCACCAAATAACCACAGATTTCCGGACCTATCAGTCCATCTACCAGTGCTTTCTCTTGCGCTTGGCTTATTTGAAGATGACGGATTCCCTTTTATTCCAAATCTGCCAAATTGATCTGTAGTATTATCTCCATTTACCCACATCCACTGATTAGTTGAGATATTGTATTTCCAAAGATCATTTAGACCGCCGGCTAATTTTGGTACCGCAGTGGCATATCCAGCACCACCGAATAACCACAAATTGCCAGACGAATCGCTCCAGGCTGTTGAACCTTCTCTACCCCCAGGCTTATTAGTACTGGATAAAACCCCTTTTGATCCATAGTTTGTATTATTATTGACTGAACTATCACCACTTATCCAGGTCCATTGATTGGTGACGGGAGTGTATTTCCAAAGATCATTTAAAAACCCTTTTCGATTTGTAGTATTGCCAATCCCATGTCCTCCAAATAACCAAAAATTTCCCGCCGTATCAGTCCAGCTGACTGCAAGATTTCGTCCTCCCGGCTTATTACCTGTTGCAGCAACACCTTTTGTTCCATATATCCCCGCTTGATAATTTGTACTATCCCCCTTCATCCAGACCCATTGCCCTCCATTTTGTATCATAGCAGTTGTTATAGTTATGGAGGCCTCCACAGCATTCCCGCAATCAGCCGTCACCCGGGCATAATAAGTACCCGCCCCTACATTAGCTAATGTAGCTCCAGAGCCAAGGTTGGTACCTGCGCCTCCGCTACCTGTCCACCAGTTTACAACGGCATTCGTCCCGGTCACAGCATTTGCAGTAAGCGTAGTAGTGCCTCCTGCAGGTATTGGGTTAGCAGCTGCAGACACAGACGTTATCCCTGCTGATGCTTTTAATGTTATTGTCACTGAAGCCTCCACCGGTGTTCCGCAATCTCCGGTTACTCTTGCATAGTAAGTACCTACACCTCTGTTTGCCAGGGTAGGTCCAGTTCCTAAATTAGAACCAGTTCCTCCTGTTCCTGTCCACCAGATGACTATTGCATTAGTCCCGGCTACTCCATTTGCTGTTAAAGTGGTTGTCGTTCCAGTACACAAAGAACTACTTGCAGCGGTCGCTGAAGTTATAGCCACATTTACGTTATTGGTAATGGTAATGGTAGCTTCTACAGGCGTACCACATGTACCTGTTACCCGTGCAAAGTAAGTACCTGCACCACGGTTGGCTAGTGTATTGCCTGTGCCTAAGTTTGTACCTGTGCCACCTGTGGCTGTCCACCACGTGACTACTGCATTGGTACCCAAAACGCCATTGGCGGTAAGGGTGATAGTAGTACCGGTGCAAATGGGGTTGGCAGCGGCCGTTACCGAAGTAATAGCCAAATTAACAGCCGTGGTAATGGTAATAGTTGCCTCTACTGGAGTACCGCAGTCACCTGTTACCCGGGCAAAATAAGTACCTGCACCACGGTTGGTTAAGGTAGCGCCTGTACCGAGATTGGTACCTGTGCCTCCTGTTGCCGTCCACCACGTGACTACTGCATTAGTGCCTACTACGCCATTGGCGGTGAGGGTAGTGGTAGTACCTAGACATATAGGATTGAGTACAGCCGTTACTGATGTAATGGCTACGCTTATTTTATTAGTAATGGTAATGGTTGCTTCTGCAGGCGTACCACAAGTACCCGTTACACGTGCAAAATAAGTACCTGCACCGCGATTGGTAAGTGTTATGCCTGTGCCTAAGTTAGTGCCTGTTCCACCTGTGGATGTCCACCACGTAACAACTGCATTGGTACCCGTAACGCCATTGGCGGTGAGTGTGGTAGTAGTACCAGTGCAAATGGGGTTGGCAGCAACTGTTACCGAAGTAATGGCCACATTAACAGCGGTGGCAATGGTAATAGATGCTTCTGCCGGTGTGCCACAATCTGCCGTTACCCGTGCAAAGTAAGTGCCTGCACCACGATTGGTAAGTGTTGTGCCTGTACCCAAATTGGTGCTTGTGCCACCCGTGGCTGTCCACCACGTGACGACTGCATTACTACCCGTAACGCCATTGGCGGTAAGTGTAGTTGTAGTACCCGAACATACCGGATTGGTAGTAGCCGACACAGAGTCAATGCCCGCAACCACAGGAGACGTTACCGTAACAAAAGCCGTGTCTTTACAACCGTTTGCATTGGTTACAATCAACCGGTAGTTACCGGCGGCTGTTACATTATCGGGCTGCGCAGTATTCCATACTGTAGTTAATCCTGTGGTTGTGTATAATGTTGTGAGGTTTACAAACGAACCCTGACAAACAGCAGCAGATTTGTCTGCACCCAGGTCAGGTTTGCTGATGGTTATTGCAGCACTGTCGCCAGATACTACTGTAGTAGAGCTAGATACCACCCGAATTTTATAACCTGAGCCGTTTACAGTATTGAATGGCAATAAGGCATTGATAGTAATAGTCTGCTGATTGCCTATAGTGCTTCCAGCTACACTACCCAATACTACAGGACTAGTAAAGCTACCTGCATTGTTGCTCAATTGTGCTGTAAACACATTGGCAGCACCATATACCCCTGATGCTTTAGCTGTTATGGTGAAGTTTGAAGCCGGGCATGGTTTGGCGTTGGATAATTTTACACTGTCTATTCTTAGATTATACACATTTACCAAAGCAGTAGCTGTGTCTCCGGTACAACCTTGAAGGCCAATTGCACTCACTTTTAATACCTGGTTCATGCCGGCTGCATTCCAAACAACAGAAGCATTGTTGGCAGCAGGTGTAATGGTTGCCGAAGGTGAAGACCAGGTAAATGTTGCTTCAGGATCCGCAGTCACGGAGTATAGATAACTAAGCGCTGCATTAGTGTTAGAAGCACCTGTAATGAGCGAAACAACAGGCCGGTTATTGATAATAACAGAATCTAACTGCGGTAAACCTGTTACAGCCGGACTTGAACTGTTGACCCTGATTTTATAGCGTGTACTTGATAAAAAGTGCGCAGGTAAAATACAGGTAATAATTCCACTGACGGTGTCTGTGATTGAACCCAATAATACTGAAGACGAAAAGTTTCCAGAAACATCACTAAGTTCTGCATTGAATGTATTTCCGGCATTGTACCTGCCTGTAGCGTGAAAACTGACACGAAAGGTATCTGCGGAACAAAATACCTTCTTACTCACCTTGTTTACGGTAATAGCAGGGGCAGGAGGAACACCACTAACACTAAAGGTTGATATGTTTGTAATACTCCATGAGCCGCGACTGTCTCTGGTTCTAATATACAAGCGATGTTTTCCGTCTGTTAATCCTGTGATATTTATCGGGAAAATAGAATCTTTCATATTCGTAACCGGATTTACGACTACAGGAACACCTTTTCCAATACCAGGGTCTTTGTCTATAAAATATTCAACCTGATTTACCAAGGCAACAGATGAGTCAACTGTCGTTTTATAGAAAATAGTATTGTTTGTCAAACTCCACTTCCCGTTGTTATCACGTGTACGCAGGTATAGCCTGTGAAATCCGCTGGTCAGGTTTGATACAGATGGACTAAATGTAAGCGATGATAGGTTTGTGGCGGGAGTAATGGAGATATTGGTACCATTTCCAATGCCGGGATCTGTATCATAAAAATACTCAGCCGCTAAAACATTCACAGCTACTGTAGAATTAACTTCAGGCTTGTAAACAATAAGGCTATTAGTAAGACTCCATTTGTTGTTAATGTCTCTAGTGCGTAGGTAAAGCCGGTGAAACCCTGTAGCCAGCGAGGATACCGAAACGTTAAAGTTAATTTTTACCAGATTAGGCGAGGGCGACGTTATTGCAATAGTCGTAGCTCTGTAATAGCCGGGGTCACTATCAAAAAAATATTCTGCCCCAACTATGTCTTGTCCTTCTGACCTGATAAATACGCCAAACAATGTAAGTATTATGAGAATTTGCTTCATAATAGAAGATTTATTCCAATTAACTGACCGGTTCACCCACCGGTAAGTTGACAGAAGGGTGAATTAATTATTGGATTTTGAACTAAAGGTTACGTTTATAGTACTACCTGTTGTTATTGCCGAAGGTAAGCTCAATTGATAAATGGTAGGGATGGCAGGTATGCCGCTAGGAAGGTAGGAAGTAGGCCCTGCATATGCCCCAATTGGTGTACCGCCTGCCCCTGCTGTGAGTGCCAGTGAAGTAGCACTAAGCATATAGTTTTTGTCGTTTTGGCTTGTATTCCAATTATTATTAACAAATACAGTACTGCCATTCATGTTTACACCATTTTGATTGTTACTATTAGCTGGAAGGAGATTAGACTGCTGAGCCATATTGTATTCTACGCTTGAGTTACTGAAACCAGTAAAGGAATTATTGGTACTTCCTATCAGTATATTATTTTTAATTGCAAAGAATGATTGACCTAATTCTAAATAACTATTACCAAAAAGCCCAAAGGTATTGAACTCAATAACTCCATAGTCGTTTCCACTGTCAAATTGTAAACCATATATCCCTAAATTATTTGTAATTAAAAGATTAGTAACAGCTCCAGTGTTATTAGTTTCTTGTAGGATATAAAGGATATTTTGTTTTAAAACAACATTATTGGCATTCGTTAAAAAACTGAATGTTGTGCTTGCCATATTACATCTCTCCATTGTAAAGTTACTGGCACTTAGACTTACATCGCCTGTAATTTCTAAGCCCACAAGTTTCACATTGGAAGCGGTAATGTTTGTTATAGTTGCAATTCTGGCGGAAAACACATTTGCCTGAACTGGTGATGACCAGTTGTTTAGCGAATAGCCAGGTCCTACAAGTGTAAGTGATTTGTTGAGAATATTTATATTCCCATAGCTGCTAGTGCTGCCTTCAAAGTAGAGGGTATCACCATTTAATACTAATGAAGAAGACACAGCGGCTTGGGCGGTTGTAAAATTGGTATTTACACCTGCATTGTTATTTATACGCCATATTTTAGCAAAAGAAGTACTGCTGATAAATAATACAGCAAGGGCGAGAGAGAAGATTTTTGTTTTCATGTTTTTTGATTTTGATTTTGTTTTTTTATAATGGTTAAATGACTCTACTTTTTTCAAAAGGTTATGCTATGCCACCTTGCATGTTTTCACCCGCAGCATGTAAAACCATGCGCTATTGCTGGGTGAAAGCCATTTGCCCGCCGCGGCAGGTTAACAAACAAACCCTGGCATTAAAAAAAATTCGGATTAAATAATGTGCTGACATTTAAAAGAAAAAAGAGGCAAAAATGGTTTAGTAGAAACGCACCAACCATTTACACATTTCTCCATCTCGGGGTCAACAAAATATATTAAAGCAATGTTAATATCGATTTGTGTAAGAAAAGCCAAAACATTAAAATTTTTTTTAAATTTTATTAGTCAAATCCTGTTTTGTTTAATTTTTATTGTTCTTAAAGCCCCTTTTCATTCAACTTATTGATATTATTTTTCCATATTGATGGCCTACTTTTCATTACTGATGATATTTCGCCGGTTCCAATACCACCAAAGCGACCATTAGGATAGGTTGGTAACGCTGAAAGGTTTGTAGAGAGGAATGTTCCACCCTAGGTGTTCCTCACCTGCAAGATTTGCCCATTATGTAGGATGTTGTTGAAGAACCAACAACGGTCTACATTTATTGCAATGTTTAAAGACCAGGACTTGTTTTAAGCCCCGAAAGATGTTGAGCCAAATGAAGTTAAAAAATGACTTGTACAGGTTGCGGTGTACGGTTGCGTCTGATGTGCGGAACTTGTCTCCTACCCTGTTGTTGTTCTTTACTATCAGGTTGGCCACAATGCTCACAATGCCTTTCATTTTATATTGATTGTCTTTCATTTTCAGTAGATAGCGTTACATTTACTCCTAATGAATCGCAAGTGTGCTGTGCGATGTGGCAGAGTCGTCAGTCATGGTAAAAGACATGGGGCCAATCATAACTTTTTCAATCTTTGCCATGCTTATAGGCTATTTAAGTTGATTAAGCAGCTTTGCATTAACGCTTTTACTTGTGATGACGGTAACCGAAAATTTTCCAGCCTTTCACTGATTCATGTAAAAAATAAAATGGTCCGTGACCGGAATTTGATTTAAAAAACTGGAAGTGAACCGGGCAATTATTTTGTCACCGGGCTTGTGCGGCAGGTTAGGGGTATTGGTAGTTGTTCAATTAGGGAATAACCGAATTACTTCTTTTTATTCGCCATTAAAACAAAAAGGTATTCGCCATATTTTGTGTTCTTGATTCATTTTGTCTAGGAGAATCAAATTAAAACTGAAGATATCAAATTTGAGCTGCACCTCATTTCACCCTTTTCTAAACTTCTTGAAAATATCCAGTTTAAACTGAACTGTCCCATCATTGCCGGATTGGCCTCTAAGGTAAATACTGGCACCTCCCTTTGATTTTGAACCTTTATTTTCCACAATATAAAGGGCATCTCTTTTTTTAAGGTTTCGAAGGGGAACCTGTATGCTTATGTCTGAATGATTGCCATTCAAATCATATGTACCTTCTACAAATAAGGTAAGGGCAGAAGATTGAATTTCCAACCGGTTGATTAATATTTCATTATTGTTAATGTCGAACCGATCTTTTAATTCAGCAAATGAAACCTCATCAAAATTTCTCCTTTTAAAGATGATATTCTGTATTTTTTTCAAAGGCTCATAATCAAGGAGTTTGCCATTTTTTAATGAAAAATCTACGTATCCGGCCATGTTGGCTGGTCTTGCACTTAAACGCTTATCCAAATCCATTTTTATATTAGCTGTAGCACTTACTTTCCCCCGAAGATTGCGATATGAAATACCTGTTTGACCAAAATCATCAAAAGCATACATCACTTTGTTTATGTCAACATCCTTCATGTTCAACTTAATAAATGATGAATAAAAGTTACTGTTTTTTTCTTTCATTTCACCAGAAATATCCATTGATCCACCCCCATGTTTCAGACTAATATTTTTTATTAATAGTTGTTCATTTACGATGTCGATTAATGCATTTGCATCAGATGCAGCAAATTTTTTAAATGAGAGTTTATCTGCTTTAACATTTAAATGAAAATTTGCTTGTTGAACCACCTCGTCTATTTGTTTAGAAATGTTTGAGAGAGGTGCATTATTGCGTTTACTTTTTATAATTTGCTTGCTCGGTTGAAAAAGTGAATTGAACTTATCAAGATTAATGTTGGGCGAGTAGAAAGACCATTGTATATCTGCTTTTTCATTTGTTAAGGGCATAAATGAATTTAGGTTGATCCCCGTTCCATTCATAACAAATAAATTACCGTTTGCTGTGCAAACAAGGTTATTTATATAAACGTCGCTGTTTTTAAACAACACACTGCAGCTCGTTTTAGTGAGGTCAATGTTTTTGGAGATATAGTGCAACAAACCGTTTTCAATAGTTAAGTAACCGTTGATCTTTGTTTTTATTTTTTCAGATTTAAACAAAGGTGCTTCTATGGCAATGTCTAACAATCCATTGCCATTAACAAAATCTACAGTATTGCTTGCCAGTAAGCTATTAATTTGTTCTAGCTTAAAGTTGCTTTTAAAGTCAGCTTTTAAGACGGGCTCAGTAAGATTATCAACGAAAATATTTTTTGATTCCACTTTTAAATTGCCCAATAAACCAGAGAAATTATTCAATTCAATTCTTGAATTTTCATCGCACAAAGGCAGTCCTTTTATCAATTCATTTGTAAACTTCCCCGAAAAAGAGCAATTATTAAATGAAACAAAGGGTGTTTTTAGATTTGAATTAGCGATATCGTATGAAATTAGGATTTTCGGTTCTCCACCATTTAAAAGTCCCGAAATATTGGCAGTTACATTTTTTAGTTTGTTATCCAGGTTTACTATGGAAATCACTGTGGACAATTGCTTTGTTAATAACTGTCTGGCAAAATTGTAATCAATATTATTAGAAACGATTTTGATATTGAAATCATTGGCGACAAAGTTGAAATTGCCAGTAATATTAAAAGGCTGCTTATTAATTTTAAGTTGGCTGGTTTCAAAACTAAGTTGCTTCTGTTCTTTGTTCACCACTATTTTAAGGTTGCCATTAAAGCTGGCTTCTTTTAAGTAACTTCCTCTTTTTAGATTAAAAGCAAGATGATGAATGTGCATGTCATTCTTTACGGAAAGGATACTAAATATGCCTTCATTTTCTATGTCACATACCCCATTTTGGACTTCAAAATCAAATAATTTCCCTTTTTTTTCGTCATTCATTACCAGTCTTACATTTTTCAACTTTACTTTTTCTATCTCTGTTTTTGAGTTAGATGTAGATGTTGTTGAGGCTGATGATTTTGGAGATAGCAGATATGAATTTGAATATCCTGTAGTGTCGGTATACAAGTATAATTGTGCATTGTGGATTGTTATTCTATTGAGTGGATTGTTTTGCAGTATTAATTTTAGCACACTAATTTCAACAGCTACTTTAGAAGCAATAAAAGTGGGATGATGGTGTACGGAATAGAGAGAGTCTTTTATTGTTATGTTTTCTACTACGACAGCAATGGAAGGGAACTGAGAAAATAAACTGATTTCAATTTTACCCATGGTGATCTCCCCATTTATTTTTTGGTTAAGCCCAGATTTAAGACTAGCTATAATTGACTCCTTGTTGATCAGTACATAAATGTAGGAGAACAAAAAAAAGGCACCTGCTAATCCTACGATGATTGCGAGTGCCTTTTTCATATATCTGCTTATTTTATTCAACAATAATAGGTAGAATAAATTATTATGCCACCTACAGACCCGTTAGAATTTATTACCCAAAATATATGGAAGCATGGACCTCCAAGTAGGCCAATCATGCTTAATGTCTGCTCCCCAAACATCTAAATCGCACCAAATGCCCTTATCAAAAAGAACAGAAGAAAATCTTTTTGAAGCATTTGGGTCTTCGTAATCACCGCTTCCAGTATAAATGTGAATGTGGTGGCTTGCCCTTATTTTTTCAAGCGTATCATGGTCTTCGAGGTTCTTGATGTAGTGTTCTGGACTATTGAAATAAACCTGTTCGTCCCAATGCCCCTTTGTGTATTCTGAAAGATCATACACGCCACTCATCGAAATGGTACCATTCAGCAAATCTGGTCTTTTCAAAAATAAGTTCATAGCATGCAAAGCACCAAACGAAGCTCCACATGGATAAATGAATGTTTCTTGACTTGTATTGTTTCTTATAAAAGGAACTACTTCATTATAAATGTAATCATTAAATTGGTTTTGACGTATGGCTTTGTGTGGAGGGTGCATTTCATTGTTTAACCAACTTTCTTTATTGATGCTGTCTATACTGAAAACGCGGAATTTTCCACTTTCAATCATCGGTGCAAGTGCATCTATCATTTGGAACCTTTCATACTCAAGATAATCTGCTGCAGCAGTAGGAATAAGCAATACTACAAAACCATAGTGACCATAAGAGACGATCGGCATCTCTTTGTTGAGTGATGGACTGTACCATGAGGTGATTTCTTTTCTCATATTTGTTTAATAGGGGTTAAAAATTAAGCTAAAGTAACTTTTTTAATTTCTTTCCAAAGATCTCTATAGCATTGAGCAGCATAACTACTCGCTGCAAATGTTTCTACAGGGGCAAGGTAATGCCCCATTTTTTCTACATCGCTTAGGTATGGAATATAGCTTTTAAAAAATGTTTTATTGCGGTGATATTGATGAACGATCTCATTATGCATATTCTTTCGGTGGTCCACTAGACTAAAGAAACTTTTAATTTTTGTTTCATCTAGTTTATTATCCTTGAAGTATTCATGTACAATCTCATAACTACGCATACTTAATGTAGATGGGATATTAGGAACAATGACCCAATCTACTGCAAAAAAGACATTGTCGTGCAGCATGGATAATCCCGGAGGGCAGTCAATTAAAACAATATCGTACACATTTTTCACTTCATTTAATGCCGCCTTAATCCTTTTTTTCCCTTGGTTTCCATCAGACAAAATGATTTCAGCATTTCGAGCAGAAAGATCGGACGGGATGATATCCAGGTTTTCATAACCCGAAGGTTGTACTGCTGCCAATAAATTCAAATCATTTGTAAGCAGTTTTTTAGCACTGTTCTTTACATCATTATTTACCTGAAAATAGAAACCGGCTGCACTTTGTGGATCTATATCCCACAACAAAACCTTCCAGCCTTCCATTGCTGCCAGGTAAGCGAAATTAACGGTAGCTGCTGTTTTCCCAACACCACCCTTTTGATTGTAAAATGCATAAACTGTCATAAGCTACATTATAGAGGTTTTTAAAGTTAAGAAACAATTGCAATTATCCGGAAATCTAACCAAGTTAGGGTTATTTATTCACTAAAAATTTTTCAGCTATTACTAATTGGTATTTGTACTTTTGAAGCATGCTTTCCAAGAAAACAAAATATGCTATCAATGCCCTTGTTTACCTCGCTAAAGGTAAGCGAGGCGAGGCAATCCAAATAAGCCGGATAGCAGAAAGTGAGCATATTTCCAGAAAATTTTTGGAAGCAATATTGTTGGCTTTAAAAAATGCAGGCGTGCTAAGTAGTAAAAAAGGAATGGCAGGAGGATACTATTTACTCATGGAGCCGTCCGAAATCAATATTGCAGATGTCATGCGTTTGTTTGAAGGTCCTATTGCATTATTGCCATGCGTTTCTCACAAGTATTATGAAAAGTGTGAGGAATGTAAAGACGAAACTACCTGTGGGATAAGGAATGTGTTTGCCGAAATCAGAAACGAAACAGTAAATCAGCTTAAAAAGGCAACCATTCAAAATATATTGGACAGAGAGAATATTTTAGAGGTAGCAATGAAATCTAAATAAAAAAATTTCCAATAAACTCCTATTAATTCGATAGGATTTATATATTTGCCACAAAATATTCAACTCATGAAACTAAAAAGCATATCATTTCTTTCATTGGTGCTATTGGCTAACCAACTATCAGCGCAGGTGGCACAACCAGCAAAAGCAGATTCCAGCAAACCTATAAGCATCGAGGAAAAAAAATCAAACACATTAAATATTTCTGCGGACATGCGGGTTCGAGCAGAATATAGGCATGGATATCGGAATTTAGCATATCAAGATACTTCAGCTGGGTTTTTTGTTCAGCAACGTACCAGGATAAATTTCGATTACAAGGCAAAAAGGTTTGATTTTTATGTTTCTCTTCAAGACACACGCATTTGGGGTCAGCAGGATCCAAGAGCAGGTCACGGAACAACAACAGGAGTAACAGATTTATCTAGCAGTACTACATCTCCGTATTTTTTTGAAGCCTACGCAGAACCTCATCTAAATGACAGATGGTCAGTAAGAATAGGTCGCCAAAGAGTAATGTATGACAATCAACGGTTATTTGCAGAAAATGACTGGAGAATGGCAGCAAACTCCCACGATGCCGTTCGCTTTATTTACAATGATAAAATAAAAGTAAATACAGAATTGGTAACTGCATTTAACCAATCTGCAGAAAACAATTACACGACTAATTATATTCCTGCCGGTTTCAAAAATTATAAAGTACTCATTAATCATTTTCTAAATTGGAAGATTAATAAAAACTTTACGTTAACTACATTGAATACTGCTGATGGTTACCAAAGTTCAGACCCCAAAAAGTACAACTCAACTTATATGCGCTATACTAACGGGGGGCGACTAGAATATTCATCATATAATTGGTATGCTACTTTTAGTGGCTACTATCAGCATGGTTTCGACTCTACCGCAAAAGAAATTTCTGCATTTTATTTTCAACCTGAAATCAAATATTCGGGCATAAAAAACATGACTATTCGTTTGGGTGCTGAATATCTTAGCGGACAAGATTCAACCAGTACAAAAAATACAAACTTTGTCCCTTTGTATGGAGTAGCACATCGCTTTATGGGTAATATGGATTTCTTCACGCAGTTTCCAACTGACGTTAACAACGGAGGTTTGTTAAACCCCTATCTATTTTTTCAGTATCAAAATAAAAAGTGGACAGTGAGGATGGAGAACCACTTATTTTATGCTCATACGTTGGTGCCTTTCAAAGGAAAACCGGACAACAATAAATACCTGGGTTTTGAAAATGACTGGCGATTTAATTTTAAGCCAAATTCATTTACCGATATTGAATTGGGCGCCTGTTGGGCAATGGTTACCAATTCTATGGTAGAAGTTAGAAACCCAAAAATTGCAAATACCGAAATTGAGAAATATTCCAAAACCCCATACTGGACTTATTTGAGTATCAAGTTTACCCCATCGTTAGCAAAACTATCATTCTAAAAACGATTACAAATGAAAAAAACTATTTATTGTACGCTGGTATGCAGCTTCTTGTTGGCATTAAATTTTCAAGGGGCACCTCCTCCGGGAGAACAAATTTCTATCTCATTTTCTGGTGCTTTTGCACTTTATCCTTTAGCACAGGTTTGGGCAGAAGAGTATAACAAAACACATCCAAACATCAGGTTTGATATACAGGCCGGAGGCGCCGGAAAAGGATTGACAGACTGTCTTTCGGGTGCGGTTGATGTGGGCATGTTTTCAAGAGAATTGTCAGATGCAGAAAAAGCAAAAGGAGTCTGGACTTTAGCTTTGTGCAAAGATGCGGTCCTGCCTACCATGAATTCCAAAAATTCAAGATTTAAAGCATTGCAGGTAAGAGGCGTTAAGAAAAACGAATTTGCCGCCATCTTTACTGACAAAAGCATTGATACCTGGGACAAGTTATTGGGAACAACCAGTAAAAGTCCAAAAAAGATAAATGTTTATACCCGTGCGGATGCCGCAGGTGCTGCTGATAGCTGGGCTTCTTTTTTCGGAAAAAAGCAGGAAAACCTTAAGGGGGTTGGCGTTTCGGGGGACCCGGGTGTAGCAGATGCAGTAAGAAAGGACATCAATTCTATTGGTTACAACAATACACTTTTTGTATATGATGCAGCTTCAGGCAAAAAATTACCTGGCATTGAGGTCGTTCCTATAGACGTAAACGGGAACGGTCAGATAGACCCCAATGAAAATTTTTATGACAACCTCCGGATTTTTTTGAAGGCAGTCAATGATGGTAATTATCCTTCGCCACCTGCGCGTAATTTGTATTTCATCACAAAAGGAAAAACAAATAGAAGAGAAATTATTGAATTTTTCAAATGGGTGCTTACAGATGGGCAGAAATTTGTAAACCAAGCCGGGTATGTGCCTTTACCAAAAGGAGTTTTACAGGATCAGGTAAAAAAATTAAGCAAGTGATTTCACTTTGTTTGTTCAAATTGTTGAATTTAAAAGAAATATTTTTTATCTATTTTCCTACTAAATCTATAGAATTAATATATAATTATCATGAAAAAACTTGTAATTGTAAGTGCATTGTGGATGTCAACTTTTTGTATCTCGTGCAATAACAACAACGATAATGTAGAGAAAGAAGGCGTAAGTACCGTTTCCTTATCATTTTCAGGGGCGTTTGCCCTTTATCCCTTGGCACAACAATGGGCAGAGGAATACAACAAGACTCACCCGGAGATAAGATTTGAAATTCAGGCGGGTGGTGCAGGAAAAGGCTTAACCGATTGCCTGTCAAGTGCAGTTGATGTCGGTATGTTTTCCAGAGAATTAAAAGAAGAAGAAAAGTCAAAAGGCGTTTGGTTTATAGCGCTCTGTAAAGATGCAGTAATCCCAACGATGAATGCCAACAATCCACTAGTGGGAGAAATTAAACAAAGGGGTATTAAAAAGGCGGAGTTCAAGGGCATTTTTACTGATTCGATTCATAAGTGGAGCGAATTGGGATTTGCTAGCAATAAACAGGATAAAATAAATGTATATACCCGTGCAGATGCGGCTGGTGCAGCAGATGCATGGGCTTCTTTTTTTGGTAAAAAACAAGATGATCTGAAGGGTATAGGCGTGAATGCTGATCCGGGTGTTGCAGATGCAGTGCGAAAAGACAAAAACGGAATTGGTTACAACAATACATTGTTTGTTTTTGATCCTTCTACCGGCAAAAAACTATCTGGCATCGAAGTAGTGCCTATTGATGTAAATGGCGATGGAAAATTAGATGCTTCTGAGGACTTTTATAAAGATTTGCCAACATTCCTTCAGGCTGTTAATGATGGCCGGTATCCATCCCCTCCTGCCCGAAATCTATATTTTCTTACAAATGGAAAAACAAACAAAAAGGAATTGCTCGACTTTTTTAATTGGGTGTTGACGGATGGGCAAAAGATGGTAGCCTCAGCAGGGTATGTACAATTGCCTCAGTCAGTAATAAACGAGCAATTGCAAAAGTTAAAGTAATTCAGCTAAAGCAATAACAATGAATAAAAGAAAGCTGATAGATAAAATTTCATCGAATTGGATGCTGGCCTGCCTTGTATTCTTTATTATTTTACCACTTGGTATTGGCGCAGGTTTGGTTTTAAAATCTTCGGGGCTCTTACAAAACCATACCATTTATAACCTCGTATTTTCTTCTACCTGGGAACCTTCCGAAGGTAATTTCGGTTTTTGGTCATTTATTTTGAGTTCACTTTGGGTAACGGTAATTGGTATTCTCATTTCAATTCCGCTATGTCTTCTTGCTGGCATTTATCTTACTCAGTTTGCACCCAAATGGATTTTGTCATTTATGCGTCCTGTGATAGACATATTAGCAGGTATTCCATCGGTTGTTTATGGTGTTTGGGGCGTCCTGGTAATTGTTCCATTGGTGGGCGATGTTATTGCTCCCTATTTTGATAATGAGTCTATGGGATATAGCATACTTGCAGGAGCTATTGTTTTGGCAGTCATGAGCATACCCTACATCCTCAATATGTTGCTGGAAGTTTTCAGGCAAATTCCTGTTGAGTTGGGTGAGGCGTCACTTTCACTGGGAGCTACAAAATGGGAAACCATTAAGCATATTTTTTTGCGCAAAGGAGCAACTGGCATTTTTTCAGCTTATGGATTGGGATTTTCCAAAGCACTTGGTGAAACAATAGCCGTTCTAATGGTAGTAGGAAATGTAGTGCAGGAACCGACTTCTGTTTTTGATGCAGGCTACCCCTTGCCAGCATTGATAGCAAACAACTATGGAGAAATGATGTCTATTCCTTCTTATGATTCTGCACTCATGTTTGCTGCATTATTGCTGTTTGTTATCATTTTAGCTATCAATGTTTTTTTTAGGTATATCATTCATAAA
Organism: Segetibacter sp.; assembly: GCA_031424295.1. Lineage (GTDB taxonomy): Bacteria > Bacteroidota > Bacteroidia > Chitinophagales > Chitinophagaceae > Segetibacter. The sequence continues at coordinate 27,180 of JANPHE010000164.1, forward strand.
TCCGAGCTTATATGAATTTAAGAAGAAAAGCAGAGGAGGAATTTTTTAAATATTTCTCTGCATTGGTTACGCTGCTTATCGTTTTTGTATTGGCTCATATTTTATGGACAATACTGAGCAAAGGGCTTGGAACTATATCCTGGGAAATCCTTTCTCAGGAACCTAAAGGGGGTTTTTATTTAGGAAAAGGCGGAGGTATTCTTAACGCAATTGTTGGTTCTCTTTATCTGGCAATAGGTGCTACAATAATTGCCTTTATTGTTAGCCTTCCGGTTGCACTTTTCTTAAATGTTTACCTTATCAGATATCCAAAGTTATTATCAACCAGCCGGTTCTTTTTGGATGTTTTGTGGGGAATTCCCTCTATAGTATATGGTGCATTTGCTTTTGCTATCATGATGAATTTTCACATTAAAAACTCGCTGGGTGCAGGCATTGTTACCGTATCGTGCCTAATAGCGCCTATCATGATTCGGGCAATGGATGAAGTCTTGAAAACAATTCCTATAGGTCTTCAGGAAGCTGCTTATGCATTAGGATCTACCAAAACAGAGACGGCATATAAAATTTATTTTAAGCAAGCGCTTCCTGGTTTCGCAACGGCTATCTTACTTGCTTTTGGTCGTGGTATTGGCGATGCAGCTTCTGTGCTGTTTACAGCAGGATATACGGACCATATTCCCAGAAATCTTGGCGATCCAACAGCAACATTGCCTTTGGCTATTTTCTTTCAGTTGGGATCACCTGTGCAGGAAGTACAAAACAGAGCATACGCAGCAGCCGTCATACTTATGTTCATCGTATTGTGTGTTAGCCTTAGTGCCCGGGTTTTTTCGAGAAAGAAATAATTACAACCTACAACTTATACGCTCATTTATGCAAGAAATAAACACTCAAAAAAAGGAAGCAACCGAAATTACAAACGGCGAGATTCCGGTTATGGAAGTAAAGAACCTGAATGTATATGCAAAGAATACACAGATTTTAAAAAACATCAACCTGATTATTCCTAAAAATAAAATCACGGTTTTACTTGGTCCTTCTGGTTGTGGTAAAACTACGCTGTTGAAATCTATGAACAGGCTTACTGACCTGTACACAGAATTAAAAATTACCGGTTCAATAGAGGTGGATGGCGAAGATATTTTCAACAAAAAAAATGACATCACCCGCATCAGGCAAAAGATGGGCTTGGTTATGCAAAGACCCTTCCCATTACCCATGTCCATATACGATAATATTGCTTATGGGCTGAAATTGAAAGGTGTAAAACAAAAGCATATAATTGCTGAAAAAGTAGAAAAGCATCTTAGAGAAGTTGCTTTGTGGGATGAAGTAAAGGACAGGCTTAAAACTTCCGCGCAAAGACTATCAATAGGACAACAGCAAAGGCTTTGCCTTGCAAGGGGATTGGCAGTAGAACCTGAAATTATTTTAGCCGATGAGCCCACATCTGCCCTCGACCCTATTTCAAGCCGTATTATTGAAGAAGAGTTTACTCAATTGAAAGACCAGTACACTATTATTTTGGTTACACATATTTTAAGACAGGCCAAAAGACTCGCCGACTATGTGGTTTTCATGTACTACGGAGAAATTGTTGAACACGGAGATGCTGATGAGGTATTAAACAATCCTAAAACAGAAATCCTAAAAGAGTACCTGAGAGTAGGACACTAATGTTTTAAGTAACCAAATTCCTCACAATAACGATACGCTTTCCAATGAAAAAAGTAGGAATAATAGGCGGAGGGTTTACCGGAACGATGACTGCCGTTCAGTTAATAAAGCAAACGGATTTACCTGTTGAAATAATAATAATAAATGAAGCCGGAAGCCTGAACAGAGGTGTTGCTTACAATCCTTATTCAAAGGAGCATTTGCTCAATGTTGTCACAACCAAAATGAGTGCTTTTGCAGATCAACCGAATCATTTCTTGAATTGGATTATGGCCCGACCTGACTTTTCTTCTTCGGATGAAAACATTGTTGCCAACGCTTTTATGCCAAGATACCTTTACGGAGAATACCTTGAAAACATATGGCAAGAGGCTTTGCAAATGGCAAGTAGCAAGGATATAAAGGTGCAAGTTATAAATGATAAGGTTACTGATATTGACAAATACGAAAGTTGTATAACCGTATACTTTAAAAGTAAAAAAACGGTGACAGTTGATTATTGCGTCATTGCAACGGGTAATCAGGAACCTGCAAATGTTAAGATTTGCAACATGAGCTTTTATGATAGTATAAATTACTTTAAAAATTCATGGCTTAGTGATTGTGTGAATAATGTGAGAAAAATAAAATCAATCCTGATCATTGGTAATGGTCTTACAATGGTTGATACGGTTTTGGGTTTACTCGAAAACAATTATAAAGGCAAAATTTATTCTATTTCTCCCAATGGATTCAATATTCTTCCGCACCGTCATAATGGACTCAAATACAACAAACTAGTAGAAGAGTTGCACGACAAGGCTGGTTTGCTAGAAGTGTTTAGCCTAGTACATAAGCATATAAAGAAGGTAAGAAAGTTTGGTGTATCGGCAGAGGCAGTTATTGACTCTATCAGGCCTTACACACAACAAATATGGAAGCGGTTTAGCATTGAGGAGAAAAAAACTTTTATGGCAAGGTTCAGACATTTATGGGGTGTGGCTCGTCATCGTATTCCATTACACATTCACGATAAACTTCAAAAATTGAGAATAGAGGGGCGGCTAAAAATAATAGCTGGTAAATTGCTGGACATTGAGGATGAAAGTGGAGTTATTACTGTAGAATATTATAACAAAAAAAACGGGCACAAAGAAAACTTAAAGGTGTCAAGAGTCATTAATTGTTCGGGACCGGATAGCAATATTGAGAAGATGGATATGAATTTTCTTCAGAATTGCTTTTTTAAAAATATCATCACTCAGGATGAATTGAAGTTGGGTATTTTAGCAAATACAGAAACGTTTGAAATAATTAACAACAAGGGAGAACAGAGTAATAACCTTTTTACTTTGGGGTCAAACCTAAGGGGTCAATTATGGGAAAGTACTGCTGTAAATGAATTACGTTCTCAGTCCGAATCTTTAGCTACCATCATTATTAAAAAGATAAGCATAGACTTAACCAGAGGTAATGAAAAAACTAAAATCGTTACATTAATCGGGGGTTAAAAATTTCCTGCAAGGAAGTGTTTTGCATAAAACCGACAATTTCTATTGTTGGTTTTTTTATTAAATGAAAGAAGAACCGGTACGAATAAACAAGCAATCGTTAGAGGCCTTACCGGTTCTTCTTCACCTATAAACTTAAAAAAGATTTAGTTGGTAAAACTAACGGTCGTTAGTTTTGAGGTGCAAAGATGAATAAATAAATTGTAAATCAAGCTTTTTTATAAATATTATTCTCTGGCCTCATTTTGGCCTCTTTATTTTTAATAAAAACAAAAAGCCACTCCTGAAAAGAAGCGGCTTTTATACCTTATTAACCCATCCAAAGTCAACTAAGCAAGTTGTGCTTCAGCTATTTTAGCCCTGATCTTAGTTTCCAATTCGGTTGCTAATTCAGGATTGTCTGCCAATAAATTTTTTACAGTATCTCTCCCTTGGCCTAGTTTATTACCGTCATAACTAAACCAACTTCCACTTTTCTGAACAATGCCCATATCTACACCCATGTCTATAATCTCGCCAATTTTGCTAATCCCTTCACCATATATGATATCAAACTCAGCCGACCTAAAGGGAGGCGCCACTTTATTTTTCACCACTTTTACTTTTACGTGGTTGCCTATTGCTTCATCACCATCTTTTATTTGCGCTTGTCTGCGAATATCCAGGCGAACCGAAGCATAAAACTTGAGCGCATTACCACCGGTTGTTGTTTCCGGATTGCCAAACATTACCCCTATTTTTTCACGCAACTGATTGATGAATATACAGACGGTATTTGTCTTATTAATGGTTGCAGTGAGCTTCCTCAAAGCTTGACTCATCAGCCTGGCATGCAAACCCATTTTACTGTCACCCATTTCACCTTCCAGTTCACTTTTAGGCACTAGTGCGGCAACAGAATCAATAACAACTACATCCAATGCACCAGATAAAATAAGGCGATCTGCAATTTCTAAAGCTTGCTCCCCATAATCCGGCTGTGAAATAAGCAGGTTATCGACATCAACGCCTAGTTTTTTAGCATAAGCACTGTCAAATGCATGTTCTGCGTCAATGATGGCACACATCCCACCTTTCTTTTGAGCTTCAGCGATTACATGAATTGCAACGGTTGTTTTACCACTACTTTCCGGTCCATAAATTTCAACAATTCTTCCTTTTGGTAAACCACCAATGCCCAATGCAACATCAAGGCCGATAGAACCTGTCGAAATAACCTCGTGTGGTTCTTGCGACTTTTCATTCATCAGCATAACACTGCCCTTTCCATAATCTTTATCAATTTTATCCATTGTAAGCTTCAGCGCTTTCAATTTGTCCGGGTTATTCATGTTGTATATATTTTATTCAAAATTAGATAATAGGTAAAAGTAGGGTAAATTAGTTTTCAACACTAATTTTTTTAGTATTAAAAACTAATTATTTTACTAAATGGTAAGGATTTGCTCTTGAATGAGTTGTTTAGCATGTTGGAATGAGTTGCTCATCTCGGCAAAATTTTCTGCTATTTGATCAAGATTTTGACGGGTTTTGGCTTGTTTTTCAATTAGAAGCACCAACTCCAGCATTTTATCCACCTTTACAATAGAAAGGGAAGATTTAGCAAAATGAGCGGCTTTGTATACGGATTCCCAATCGCTGTTTTCTATTCCTTCTTGAATTTTTAAAAGTGACCCAGGCATATTGTCAATAAAAGTCGTCAACATCGTTTTCAAAAAAACCGGGTCTTCGCCTGCTACTTCAAATAAGATGCTGATATCTATAGTAACTATCTTATTGCTAAAAATATGTGGGTTTGTATGAATGGAATCGAAATTATTTGTCATGGTTTTTTCAATTTTTGAAATTAATGATTCGTTGTCAAATGGCTTTTAAATTAATCCATTCATGTTTTACTAAGGCATCCTTCCTCATATCATTTGAGCAAAAAAGCAGGCGCCAAAGTGATGACAACCTAAAGTTCGTATCTAAAAGGCTTTGTTGTTTTATTGCCATACATTTCAAGCATTTGTACATCTATCAGGACCGAATCAAATTCCCTTTGTTCTATTTTACAAAGCGGTAATAACAGGTTTTCCAATTTATAACCCTGCGCCAAAAATTAAGTGTATCCTATATCAAAAAGCAGCTTTACAGCTTCATTTGCCAAAAAGGTCCGCTTTCGCTTTAATATATTAAGCATAATGTTATTCTTTTTCCAACGACAGATTCTGTGGATTTACCTGACATACATTAATCTTGATTGTTTTTTATTTTTTGATTTGTGCTTATGATAATTTTCTTTGACTTTATTTTAACCAAAACCATAATATCAATTCTGTTATTTTTGCCTGCTTTATCACTAGCTGTATTTTTTTTCGACTATGTTGCAGCTACAAATTCTTAATTAAGAAATAATATATGAAGAAATTCTTACTGACAGTGGGTTGTATCCTTTCTCTGCAAGTTATTAATGCACAAGTAAATGCCGAAACTGCCGTTGACAGTACTCAATTAGCAGGACTTGTTTCTACCCCTAAACCAAAGAAGGGTTTGACCAAGATAGATTTAAGCAACAGGTCTAACGATCATATTATGATGCAATATGGAGTT
>JANPHE010000165.1:0-16099 GCA_031424295.1 Segetibacter sp.
AAAAGACAATCGGAACAATAGATAGTTTAGGACATAAAGATATGCCAACAGAACTTTATCAAGAGTGGGTCAATATTCGGAATTATGAAAAAGTCCTTTACTTTAGTTTCATAAACAACATTTGTTTTGTGTCCGAAAATCGCATAAGGATTATCGTTTTGAGCATTAGCAGCGAAGCTGCTAATTGCTAATATTGATAAAAGGATTTTTGTTTTCATTTTGCTATGAAATTTAGTGTAAATATAATTATTTTTTAGTTGTTTGATTTCTTTTGGCTTTCTCATTGTCAACCGATTTTACCCACTCTTGATAAAGTTCTGTTGGCATATCTTTATGTCCTAAACTATCTATTGTTCCGATTGTCTTTTTGTAAAGAGCAATATTGCTATTTATCAATTCTTTGTTTGGATTTGCCTTTTTCTTCTCTGCTTCAATTTTGTCCCGAATGCAATTTGCTTTAATCATTATTAACGGAATACATTTTGGAAAATATTGTAACGCTGTATTTGCTGTTTGTAAAACAAAATCATCATTACCAAATTGAAATTCATAAGCACTTGCTAAATCAAACATTGTCATTGCAATGCTTTCTTTTTGAGAAAGTGGGTTCATATAAATACCGCTTTTAATTGCTTCTACTGAAATTGCCATTTGTTTAATAATCCATTGGTCTCTCGGAAAACCACCATTTGTAAGTTCTACGTTTGACCATTGTCCTTTTTCGTTAATGTGTTTTATGTAAACGTGGTTTGGTGCAAGTGCCAAACTTGCTTTTCCTCCAATTTCTTCGCAGAGTATTTTGTAATAATAAGGCAAGGAGTGGCAGTTGCCACTTCTTGTTTTTATTATTTTGGTTACAAACATTTTAGTCCAGTCTTTGTCGCCCATAAAATCGTCAAAGTCATAAGAGCAAGGCTTAAAATTATTGATTGGTAAGCTGTCTGTCATATAACTGAAAACCGCCCAGTTACCAGCGGTCTTATAGTTTTGAAGTCCACGTTGTTTGATTAGTTCTTTCAATTGTTGTCCAGTTGCTGTAATTCCGTTGCAAAAGGTTTGATAGTTCAATTGTCCTTTGTGGTAAGCGTTCTCGGTCAAAAAAACTGCTCGTTTAAATTCAATTGGTTTCTGTCCTTTGAGCATTTGTAACTGTTCGCTAAATGCTTGCTTGTAAATTGTCTTGGGGTCTGCCGTTTGTCCAAAGGTCAACTGTATCCCGAAGCAGAAAATTGTCAATGTTGTGATTAGTTTGTTCATTGATTTGTCGTCTTTACTTATTGGTGCTAACGCGTAAATTTTCGCATGTTTTCAATACCCTAAATGTAAATAAATATTGTATAAATAACTACTTTTCAAAGACAATCCGCCTAACGGCGAGACAGGTTTCAAAAACGCAACATCACTTAATATTATCTGTCTTGCACAATCCGCCTATCGGCGAGACAGGTACAACTTTTCACTTTCCGTTTGCAAACGATCAATACAACCACAATCCGCCAAAGGCGAGACAGGTTTAACCTCCACCGACAGAAGTTCAAATTCCCCTCTTCCTTTTTACAAACCTTTATTCTCATCTTTATACCTCCAAACTAAATAAATATTAATTTCTACTTTTCATTTTAGGTGCAAATTGGCTCAACCAACTATTTGGAAAATACTTTACGGCGCTCCGTTAATCAGGCGCTGTAAATATGTAGGGGCGTGCAGTAATCTGTTGCAAGTGAGAAACAATCGAAAGGTGGGGAAACTGATCGGGTATCCGAGTTTTGTAGCTTTCTATAAAGATGAACGAAGTTGAGTAGTTATCTTTGACCAAATTACCTCAGTGAGAAAAGTTTCCCTCTACCTAATGTTCGTACTTTATTTTCTTGCAGGGATCAATCATTTTTGGCATACAGAAGTTTATATGGAAATTATGCCTTCGTATTTACCTTACCATTATGCACTCGTTATTATAAGTGGGGTTTTCGAAATTTTATTTGCGTTGCTATTATTGCCAACCCAAACAAGGCGATGGGCTGCGTGGGGGATTGTTTTGCTTTTAATTGCCGTTTTCCCTGCTAATGTACAGATGATGCTGAATTATTTGCATGAGGATAATCAAAATTTAGTGTTTAGTATAATAAGATTGCCCTTGCAGATTTTATTAATTTGGTGGGCTTATACCTTTACAAAAAATCATTCTCTAAAATCCTTATAGGGGTGGAGTGCTAAAGTTTAAAACGGGCTTAACAGCTATACCGCGAGTTTTGCACCGCTTTCAGTATTCTTTTCCATCCGTTAGCATGGTTGGCAAATTTGCAGATGAAATCTATCATTTAAAAGGCATTGTCTCTTCACTCTTGATTTCTAAAAATCAATTATGGAAAATTCCATTTTAGATTTTTAAATTCATGTCTTTCTTTTGAATTCATCTAATTTATAGAGACGTTATAGTTATTTACGCCAATAAAGGGTCTTAAAATAATTTGAAGAATATTTTACAGGGCTTCGTTTATCAGGTGCTGTAAATATGTAGGGGCGTGTAGTAACCTGCTACCATACCAACTAAACATTTCTCCATCCACCAACAAAATCTTTGTGTTGGGCAACAATTGTTGTAGTTCATCAATATGATGTTGTTTAAACGGATAGGGTTCAGAAGACAATAACAGCAGTTGAATGTTATTGAAAATCTCCTTATGCTCTTTTGTAACAACCAGTGAGCCATTTTGGATTTCGATTGTTGGATATCGATGTACATCTTTCAAAGCATTTATGAAACCGCACCGCATCATTAACTCATTTATAAAAGTATCTCCGCCTGCAGCCATATAAGGGTTTCTCCAAATGAGGTAACCCGTATTTTTAGATGGAAACAAAGGAAGGATTGTTTCAAAATCAATAATTATTTTATTCGCAATTGCGATAGCTTCTTTGCATTTTTCGGTCATATCTCCAATTACCTTAATCATCTGCATTGCACTATCCAGATCGTTTACATCGCTTACCCAAACAGGAGCTATTTGTTGAAGCACTTCCAATTGCTCTTTTACATTTTCCTCTTTATTTGCTAAAATTAAATCCGGCTGCAAGGCTTTGACTTTGTCGATATTAACGTTTTTTGTGCCTCCAACCCGCTCTTTGCTTCTAAACCATGCTGTAGGATGAATGCAAAATTTTGTAATGCCAACTACTTCATCATGTAGGCCTAAATCAAATAATAGTTCTGTTTGAGAAGGTACCAACGATACTATCCTTTTCGGCTTATATGGAAGCGAAAAAGGTTCATCTCCCTTTTTTTGTACAACGATTGGCATCTGTTTTGGGTTTTAATTATTCAATTCACCTGACTATTTTGTAAAGATGTTATTTTTGAGCTCTTAAAAAAAATTTCCGCCATGCGGAATGCAATATGAAGGTATTTCCAGAATCAGCAGTTGTACAGTTAGAGTTCGATAAAATAAAAGCTTTACTCGAGGAACATTGCAATAGTGAAAATGCAAAGGAGAAGGCAAGAGCGCTCCGCATACATACCAAAAAAAGTTTTATTGACGATGAGCTACAACAGAGTTATGAATATAAATTAATACAACAGAACGGTCAACATTTCCCCAACGACAATATTTTAAATATTTCCCGTGACTTGAAGCTCCTTTCTATTCCAGGGGCGGTGCTAAGCGGTGAGCAGTTTATGCTCATAAAAAAATTGGCATATAGCATGGAGTCTATTTTCAGGTGGTTTGATAGTGAGCGAATGATTGCGTATCCTGCACTTGCTAAAATTATTAAAGACACTTATTATGAAAAGATTATCGGTGTTTTGATAGAAGAAGTGTTGGATGATATAGGCACTGTAAAAGACAATGCAAGTGAAGATTTGCAACGGATTAGAATGGCATTGTATAAAAAGCGTAGTGAAATCAGGCGAACATTTGAAAAGGTAATCGCAAGGTTAAATAAGTCAGGATACTCAGCAGACATTGAGGAAAGTTTTAGTAATGGCAGAAGGGTAGTAGCCGTTTTTGCAGAGCATAAAAGGCAAGTAAAAGGAATATTGCATGGAGAGAGTGATACGCGTAAAACCGCTTTCATTGAGCCTGAAGAAACGATTGAGCTCAACAATGACATCTACAGCCTGGAGAATGATGAAAGAAAGGAAGTGCAAAGAATTTTAAGACAGTTGACTGCTGATCTTTCTCATTATTCACCGTTGCTAAATCAATATTATTATATAATCAGCGATTACGATTTTGTAAGGGCAAAGGCCAGGTTGGCAATAGATATGAATGGCGAATTGCCTGAAGTCTTTGATAAAGCACATATAGAATTGGTAAATGCATATCATCCGCTTCTGTTATTGTACAACAAAGCGGCAGGAAAACCCACTATTCCATTGAGTATAAAACTGGATAGTAATAACCGCATTTTGGTGATAAGCGGTCCCAATGCCGGTGGTAAAACAGTAACGCTTAAAACAATCGGTCTGCTGCAAATGATGATGCAGAGTGGATTGCTTGTTCCGGTAAGTCCTTATTCTCAAATGGGAATCTTTAAACAATTAATGATTCACATTGGTGACACCCAAAGTCTTGAATTTGAATTGAGCACCTACAGCAGCCATTTAATGAATATGAAGCATTTTATGGAAGTTGCCAATGGCAAAACACTGTTCTTCATTGACGAATTGGGCAGTGGAAGCGATCCCAATCTTGGTGGCGCATTTGCCGAAGTGATCATGGAAGAGTTGGCACACAAGCATTCATTTGGTGTAGTAACCACGCACTACCTCAACCTAAAAGTGATGGCCAATAAAGTGCCCGGTATTATAAACGGTGCCATGGCTTTTGATGAGGAGAAATTGCTTCCATTGTACAAATTGAATATAGGTAAACCCGGCAGTTCCTATACTTTTTCAATAGCAGAAAGAATAGGACTTCCCAAGCATCTCATTAATAAGGCGAGGAAGTTGATAGATGATGATCACTTTAATTTGGACAAACTGCTCAACAAAACCGAACAAGACCTGCTTGAGGTGGAATTGAAAGAAAAAGAATTGTCGGGACACATAAAGGAGACTGAGAAGCTTAAGAAGGAAATGAAGCAAGTGATGGACCGGGAAAGACACCGGCAGGAAGTAGAGGTGCTTAAACAACAGAATAGCATAACCGAAGAACGTATAGCGTACATGAAGGACATGGAGCGAAAACTGAAGCAGATAATGCTGGACTGGCGAAAGGCTGAGGATAAAACTGAACCTATGAAGCAAATGCACAACCTGTTGTTCAACAAAAAAGATGAAATTGTAAAGAACAAACTGGCCAAGAAGGTAGAGCTTACCTACACCGAAGTAAAGGGAGAAATCGTAGTGGGTTCCAAAGTGAAATTGAAGAAAAATTACCAGGTCGGAGCTGTAAAAGAAATAAGGGGTAAACGTGCAATCGTTCAAATAGGATTGTTGCCAATGAATGTAGATATAGCTGATTTAGTCATTGTAGAAGAAAGAACCCCCCATATTCAATGATTTTTTATTTGTCAGAATAGGTAGATTCAAAAGGCAAATCATACTTTTTGTTAGAAAGATTTCGTTTTAGCAGATTGATATTACCTTGTATTTGTAACATTTTTAAATCTGCCAATGATAACATTTTCTGAAAACTACCTATCAGAAACCCCTGTTTTTGCTAGTATTCCGGGCGGTGATTCGTTGTTTCCTGCCAAAGGATTTATGGTTGTTGACAAGCATTATAATGTAATTGCGGTAGATGAAGGCTACAAAATGTTCCATAAACTGTTTCATCAAACCGTACTTAAGTCAGGAGATAATATTTACCTGCAGGTTGCTAACTATTATCCAACCAATTTCAATGCTGCGCTTAGAAATAGTATAGAGTACAGTGAAGACGACCTTTCGCTTACCTTAGATTACAAAGGAGAATTTTCATCATCATTCAAGGTGTATATTGATCAATTGCAGCATCCAATCAATTGTAAAGGTGCCCGGATCATAATTGAGAGAACAGAAGAAGATGATAGCGACAAACAAGAAGAAAAAAGTGAATCTTTTTTTAGGCAATTGGTAGATCATAGTACGAGTATTTACCAGCTTACAGATTCTGCATTTAATATTTCTTATTCCAGTAATGCAGTTGAGGAGGTGTTGGGCTACCATGCATCAGAATTGTTTGATAAAAATGTAATTGATCTGGTACATCCTGACGATAGAGATTTGGTTAAGGAGTGGTTAGTAAATATTAAAAGGCAATCAGAAAAATTGCTTACACTAGAATATCGGGTACGTGCTAAAAAGGGCAATTATATCTGGATTGAAAACAGCGCAAAGAATATGTTGAATAACCTTGGATTTAGGTCCATTGTTATGAGTTCAAAAAATATACAGGAGAAGAAAATAGCCGACGATGCATTGGTGCAGGCGGAGCAAAGGCTTTCTCTCTTGTTAAACAATACAGCAGAGTCGTTTATAATTTTAAATAGCAGGTTGCGAATTGTGACTTACAATAAATCTGCGCAGGAGCGATCACCTCATTTTTATAACAAAGAAATCCAATCCGGATTTTCTGTTCTTGACTTAATAGATGAATCTGAAATTCAGGATTACATTACCTTGTTTGAACAAGTATTTAATGGCGAAGAAAAAGAAAAAGAAACGAAGTATATAGACGAACAAGGTATACCGCATATTTATAGCCACACATTCAGGCCCTTATTCAATGCTGCAAATGATATTTTCGGCGTATTTATTACTTCTAGCGAAGTGACAGAAAGGAAAAACCTTACAGAGCAAGTTGCCATCAATTCTGAAAGACTAAAAACCGCTCAGAAAATAGCCCGCCTTGGATACTTCGAATTGGATGCAGTCACAAAGACTTTTTTCTGTTCTGATCAGTTTTACGAAATTCTGGAAATTGATAAATCTGTTCAATCCTGGGATCAGCTGATGGGTTATGAGAAAAATATTCACAACCAGGACAAGAAGAATGTAATAGCTGAAATCAGTAATTCTATATTAAAGGAGGATGATTTTTATTTAGAGTTTAGGTATTTTGTGAATGGCGAAAAGGAAAAAGTTATTCTCGCAATTGGAGGTATTGAAACCAGTAAATTGGACAATGCTAAAGTTTTTAAAGTAACGCTGCAAGACATCACCGAGACAAGAATGGCTATGGTGGCTTTACAAGCATTGGAGTCTAAATTCAAATCAATATTTGATAACAGTATTGATGGTGTTGTACTGTCAAACCATACAGGAGAATTATTATCAGCCAATCCTGCGGCTTGTAAAATGTTGGGTTATACACAGCAAGAGATGGCTTCTTTAATTAGACCAGATTTGTTAGATGTAGAATCCCGACCTGTTCAGGAAATGATCTACAAGCAAAACACGTTGGGAGAGTTTGTTGGTGAACTTAATTTCAAACATAAAAAAGGACATTACGTTCCGGTCGAGATTTCATCCATCAGCATGAAAGATGCCAATGGCAAAAACTATGTTTCAACTATCGTAAGAGACATTACCGATAAAAAGAAAATTGAGGAAGACCAACGATTGTTGACGGATGAACTACTAAAGAATAACCAGGACTTGCAACAGTTTTCATTTATCACTTCTCATAATTTAAGAGCTCCTGTAGCAAATTTGCTTAGTCTTTTAAGTTTGTACAACAAAGAAAATCATGCAGACGAATTTAACCAGGTATTGGTCGATAAATTTGAACAGGCAACCCAACAATTAAATAGCACACTAAACGATTTGGTTAATGTATTGGTCATAAAATCAAATAATAATATTGATAAAGAGCCCATTAGTTTTACAAGTGTTTTTACAGAAGTTAGAAAAAATGTAGACAGTTTGCTGCATGAGCGCAAAGGAAAAATTCATGCTGATTTTACAGCTGTCGATGAAATACTTTATAACAAGATACATATAGACAGTATTTTTCTTAATATTATTACCAATGCCATTAGGTATAGTTCACCGGATAGAAAACCGGAAATTAAGATAACTTCGCACAAAATGGATGGTTGGGTAATGGTAGCATTCGCTGACAATGGATTGGGAATGGACTTGAAGCGGTATGGTGACAGATTGTTTGGATTGTACCAAAGGTTTCATGGAAATAAGGAAGGCAAAGGACTGGGTTTGTATATGACCAAATCCCAGATTACAGCTATGGGTGGAAAAATAGAAGTGGAAAGTGCGCCTGATAAGGGAACGACTTTTAAAATATTCTTTAAAACACAAAAAGTATAATGGCCAAGTTTAGTGAGGTATTGTTGGTGGAAGATGATCCAATTACTATAATGGTTTGCGACCGGATCATCAAGATGAATAAGTTTGCTGACAAAGTGATTTCTTGCGAAAATGGACGAATAGCGTTGGACCACTTGTTGCCATTAAAAGAGTCTGACAGTTTACCACTTATTATATTTCTTGATATCAATATGCCGGTCATGAATGGTTGGGATTTTTTGGAAGAATTTGATTATATCAAAAATGATTTTAAAACAATTCCCCGTATTTTTTTACTTTCTTCTACGGTTGATCCTGAAGATTACAAGCGGGCCAAACAATATTCTATGGTGCAGGATTTTATCTCCAAACCGTTGAACAAAGAAGCGCTTGAAGCAATCGATTAGCATGTTTTGTTTACATTTTCTTAAATAGTAATAGCCCGTTAAGGGCCATTTGTTTTTTCACCTCGAGTTTCTATTAGCTTTGCAGCTTCATGAAACCAGTAGTTTTTTTCGAAGATTTGGGCCAGCACCGCTCCTATAAAGAAATATGGGACTATCAGGAGTCTTTGCTGCAGCAAAATGTAAAATTAAAATCTGCACAGTTTGTAGACCAAACTGTCGAGCTTCCTTTAGCTAAATCCGATAAAGAAACTACCAATCACTTATTGTTTGTTGAACATTCCCCTGTGTACACATTGGGCAAAAGTGGTAATGAAAAGCATGTGCTGATTTCTGAACAAGTTCGCTTAGAAAAAGGAATTGAATTTTTCAAAATCAATAGGGGAGGAGACATCACTTTTCATGGTCCCGGGCAATTGGTTGGTTATCCTATTCTAGACCTTGATTATTTTAAAACTGACCTCGGTTGGTACCTCAGGAGTTTGGAAGAAGTTATCATACTTACGATGGCTGAATATGGATTGACGGGGCAGCGAAGTGCTGGAGAAACAGGCGTGTGGTTGGATAACGATGTGCCGGGAAAAGAAAGAAAAATATGTGCGATGGGTATTCGTTGTAGCAGATGGATAACGATGCACGGATTTGCCTTTAATGTCAATACTGATCTTCAATATTTCAATTACATTATCCCTTGTGGCATTCAGTATAAGCAGGTGACTTCTCTTGAGAAAGAATTAGGTCGTTCAGTTGATTTGAAAGAAATAAAAGGAAAGTTAATTAAGCATTTTGAAGTGGTTTTTGGCGCAGAGGTGAGGAATAAAGTGGTTAGTTAAAGAGTGGTCAGTTAAGGAGTGGTCAGTTAAAACAGTGGTCAGTGAAGACAGTGGTCAGTGAGGGAGTGGCAAAACTGATTTGTCTTTCCTATGTATCAGGAAACCCTGAACGACTTAGAAAGACTCCTCTTATAGTCGAAGTGACAATGCGAAATAAAGCGAGGCAATAAGGCAAAGGGTCTATTCATTCAGTAAAAAAAGTAAAAGGAAAAGTATTGATTATATTCGCTGTATGGAAAATTCTTCTTACAAAATGGATAGGTCAAAAATAACAGCACAAACTTTTAAGGAAGCGGACGATCACATGGGTTATTGGCAACATAAAACTGAGGAAGAAAGGTTAAATGCAGCTTGTTTTATCATCCATCAGATTTTTGGAACTACACCATTTACAAAAGTAGATAGAACGGTATTTAGTAAAAGAAAGCATTAGCAGTTATCAGTAGACAGTAACAATAAACGAGCTAACGTGAAACGAGCCAACGAGCTAACAAGTAACTAGCTAACAAGTAACGAGCCAATTGTAACCTAAAAAAATCAGCGAAAGCCATAAGAATCCTAACAATCAGGGTTACCCAAAACTTCAAATTTCAAACTTTCTTTCACCATCATCGCCACCCTTTTATCTATGGGTAGGTTAACGATGGTATCATCAAAATCATTCCATGCTATCCACCGAAACACTTCGGCTGCACCATTGGGGTCTGCTACCTGTTCGGGAGCAAAATCAAAGGGTGCCGTTTTGGTTTGTAGGGGTATAGGTTCTGAAGCATGAACACGGTAGTAAATGCTGAGTATTTGTTGATTGTTTCTAAATGCTGAAGGCTGATAAAAATCTGTTGTGTACAGGTGTTCGCCTATAGTTACATCGAGGTTGGTTTCTTCTTTAAATTCTCTTTTGAGGCAATCCCGGGTGCCTTCGCCAAACTCCAGTCCCCCACCGGGAAATTTGGTAAAATAACCGCCTCTAATGTATTCATCACTGACCAAAACCCGTTGTTGGCTATCTATTAATATTCCATATACTCTTACCGTGATCATCTTATTTCAATTTCATTTTTTTCATGCGCTTAAAATAGCTCCAGGCAGCCGCAGCCAGTATGATGAATGAGATAGCAACCGGAATCCAAAAAGTGTATGGAGAGTTCTTGTAAGGGATAGGCGTATTCATGCCATAAATACTCGCTATCAGTACCGGCACGGTAAGTACCAGGGTAAGTGTAGTAAGGCGTTTTAAAACGATGTTTTGATTGTTGGCAATGATGCTCGCAAAGGCATCCAACGTAGAACTAAGGATGTTTGTATAAATATTAGCCATCTCCAATGCCTGCGAATTGTCAACGATCAAGTCGTTTAGCAACTCACGTTCATCTTCCGTTAGTCCGAGAAAATTGGTGCGTTCCAGCTTCATCATCAGCAACTCATTGCTGCGCAAAGCAGTTACAAAATACACCAGGCTTTTTTGAATGCGCACCAGTTCCAACAGTTCTTCATTGCGATTGGCATCGTAAAGTTTTTGCTCCAGCAAATTTCGCCGGTGGTTAATTTCCTTTAGGTAATCCATAAAGTTGGTCACCACTTTTTCAAATATTTTCAACACCATCAGATTACGTTTGTCGGGATGGCGTTTTTGAAAGCTGTTCAGAAATTTTTTTATTGCTCCATTGTCAAATGAATTGACCGTAACAATATGGTTATGGGTTAGAATGATACAAATAGGGATGGTAATGTAAAATGCATCGCTGTCGTTAAAAGAGTTGTTCTCAGCCGGCGTTTTAATAACTATAAACTTTACGTTGTCTTCTATTTCATACCGAGGCCTTTCATCTATGTCAAGCGAGTCTCTCAAAAATTCTATAGGTATGTCTAGTTCTTCACCCAGTAGTTGAAATTCCTCTTCCTTGAAAGGAGGAACCAAATTGACCCAGGCACCATTTTCTGGCTTATCTATTTCTATTGTCTGGTTATTGCTGTTTTTGAAGTAATGGATCATAGTATGTGATGATGTGCAAATTATATGATTTCTTTATCGTCTTAGGTTTAGATAGCGGTTACCCCAACATTAAGTTATTGTGATGCTCCCCTTATATACAAAGGTGGCCGGTCCGCATAACCAAATATCATCAAATGAATGGTCTGATATTTTGTTGAATTCTACGGCAAGTTTGCCCCCGGGAGTTACCACGTCTATATGGTTAAAGCCGGAGTCGTTGTGTGCGCTGATCAAAGCACTAGCTGTAACGCCGGTACCGCAGCTCAGCGTTTCATCTTCTACTCCTCTTTCATACGTACGGACATAGATGATGTTGTGGTCCATGAATTCTACCAAATTTACATTAATACCTTTGGCTATAAAATCTTTGCTGAATCTTATCTTCCTTCCTACATCTGCCACGGGATAGTCTTTTACGCTATCTACATATTTTACATAGTGAGGCGAGCCTGTGTTTAAAATAAAATTGCCATCAACTATCTGCACCTCACTTACATCTTTCATTTTTAGGTGTATCCAGTTTTTTTCTTCAAATGTTGCTTCATGTGGCCCATCAATTGCTACAAAGTTGTAAGTGTCTCTGTGCATGCCGAGGTCGTAGGCAAACTGTACAATGCATCTTCCGCCATTACCACACATCGTACTTTCGCCCCCATCTGCATTGTAGTATTTCATTTCGAAGTCGTATCCTTCTTTATTATTAAACAAAATGAGACCATCGGCCCCTATGCCAAAGCGGCGGTCACAAAGGAACTTTACTTGTTCAAGTGATAATTGCAACTCGCCACTCCTGTTGTCAATCATGATGAAATCGTTGCCTGTACCTTGGTACTTAGAGAATGAAATGTTCATTATATAGCAGCTATTATTTCCAAAGATTTTGTAATTAAGTTTTCTACCGCAGCATTGCCATCTTTGCTGAATTCTTTTTTTACCCGGTTGGCTACTATTGCACTAATGCTTAGGCACTGATGTCCCATTAATCTACCCAAACCATAAATAGCACTTGTTTCCATTTCAAAGTTTGTTATATGGTGTTGTCCAAAAGAAAAATCAGTCAGGCGGTCAATGATATCCGGATTGGATAAACCCAATCGCAATACCCTGCCTTGTGGGCCATAAAACCCAGGGCAGGTAATGGTAATGCCATGAAAGAACCCTTCTACAAAATGTTTGAGAACTCCTCCACCTGCAGAACTGATATAGGGTTGAGAAAATTTGCTGCTGATTTGCGTATGGGCTACAAATTGTTGTATGATTTGGTTTTCTTCGTCGTTGTTTTCGAGCCGGTAATAATTGAGGAGATTGTCTATACCCAATCCATGGGTACTAACCACTAAACTATCGCAGGGAATGTGCGCTTGTAATGCCCCCGAAGTTCCTAAACGAATAATGGTCAGGGGTGTTAATTCAGGTTTAATGGTCCTTGTTTCCAGATTGATGTTGGTGAGTGCATCCAGTTCGTTGAGCACAATGTCTATATTATCAGGACCAATACCGGTAGAAACAACCGATATTCTTTTATTGCCAAGGAAACCCGTATGGGTTACAAATTCCCGATGCTGCAATTGGTGTTCAATGCTGTCAAAATGTTTGGACACTTCCTTTACCCTGTCGGGATCGCCTACGGTGATGATTGTTTGGGCAAGTTCTTCGGGTCTTACATTAAGGTGGTAAATAGCACCTCTGTTGTTTAATATCAATTCGCTTTCCGCAATTCTATTCATGATAAAGGATTATTTAAATTGCAACAGAAAAAGGTAGTAAAATGTGAAAATATGAAAATGTGAGGAAGGAAATCAATTTGAATTTTGTTAATAAAATTTTCAAATTTGCATTTTCAACTGTTTGCCCTATTTTCGCAGCAGTTTAAAAGGTCCTGTAGCCGAGTGGCTAGGCAAAGCTCTGCAAAAGCTTCTACAGCGGTTCGAATCCGCTCGGGACCTCACCAATGGATTACCTTTGTAGTCCATTTTTTATTTATGAAATATTCTAATTACCTCGGCGCCTTTGCTTCATTGGCACTTATCATTTGTTGTTTTCTTCCGTGGGTACACATTCGTTCCCTTGATCTTACGCTCAATGGCTTTCATGGTAAAATTTCTGAGCAACTGGACTTTGGCAAGCAGGCATATACGCACATTTTTTTTGCTTCAATAATGTTTATTTTTTTTCTTCTTCAAAAGATTTGGGCTAAGAGAGTCAATATCTTGATTGGTGCATTCCAGTTTTCGTGGGCTATCAAAAACTACATTGTTTTTAGTATGTGCAGAGAAGGGGAGTGCCCTGAAAAAATGATTGGAATTTTTTTGTTAATTTTTTGTTCGTTGTTAATGATGATAATGGCCGTATTGCCAAAAATAAAATTAAATCGACAAATTGTTTGATAAATAATTTTGATAACATAGTATAATAAATTGATTTTAAATAAGAGATCTACAGTAAAATTAAAAACCTGATTCGAATTTTGTATAATTGCCTATCTTTACGCTTAAAATCTTAAATATGAAATCAAAATTTTTACAATTATTACTTTTGATCTTACTTACAATGCCATTTTGTAAGCTTTTTGCTCAAAGCGATGAACCTTGTACTGCTACAGAATTAATTGTTACAGGTAATTCATGTACTAATCCTGTTGCAGGATGTATTAATCCCCCTGTGTACACTAACAGTACTAGCGCTTCTGCTGGAGTTACCCTTCCTACAATTACTTGTAATGGCTTCGGTGCTACAACGCTCGATTATTGGTTCAAGGCTACAGTACCAGCAAGTGGAAAATTGAGTATAAATGTTTCTTCAAGTGGTACGGGTTCTCAAGTAACTACGTTTTGGGATATGGCTGTGTTTACCTCTTCAAACCCAACCACATGTACTGGATCTACCTTCACGCAAATTGCATCTGAATGTGCAACTGGTACTCTTCCAAACCTAACAATCACTCAACCTGCAGGCACTGTTGTTTACATAAGTATGTGGCGAGAAGCTGCTTCAGCCCAAACAGCCAATAGGTGTTTTTCAATTTGTGCAATTGATCCTCCACAGCCCCCTGCCAATGACTCGGTATGCAATGCTATTGACCTATTGATAGATGGTCCGGCAGATTGCAAGAACACTACAGGCGCTACCAGTTATGTAGGTGTTGATCCTCTCGCTGTTTGTTCTACCCCAAACAATACTGTTTGGTACAAGTACACTCCAACAACTAGTGGAAAGGTAATTGTAAAATTAAAAAGACCAACAGGTATAACTTCTGGTCTGCTAAATGCATGGGTAGTCTTCTTTAGGGCTACAGGAACATGTCCAGCATTAACATTTACACGCGATAGTTGCTATCAAGGCAATTTGGTAGCCGCAGACTCTGCTATAATCATAACGGATAATTTAGTTGCTGGAACTCAATATTGGATTATGATCGATGGTGTTAGCGGAAGTTTTGGCCAGTTTTGCATAAATTTGCAGTCAATTCCTCCACCTCCAGCAACATGTGCTACTAGTATAGCTCCATCGAGCGGAGCCGTAAACGTAAATAGCCCAATTGTCACCATGAACTGGACCGCAATATCTGGCGCAAGTGAGTATATTTTTTACTTTGGAATAAATAACCCTCCTGATTCATTGGGTTTAACCGCTACTAATACCATTTTTCTATCTAACGTATTGCCTAGTACAAAATACTACTGGAAAGCAGTACCTAGAAATGCTGGTGGAGTTCCTTTAGGATGTCTAGCCGACTCATTTACAACAGCTGTTGCTCCACCTCCTCCACCAAACGATAATTGTCCCGGTGCAATATCTATAGGAGCATACGCAAGTGTTCAAGGCACAACGGTGAGTGCTACTCAATCTCAACCTGCTGAATCATGTGCTGGTTTTACCGGCATAGCGGATGATGATGTCTGGTATAAATTTACGACTAGTCAAGCAGGAGATGTAACTATAACTTTGACGCCTAAGCAAAGTTTTGATGGTATTATACAGGCTTATTCAGGTGTTTGTGGCTCTTTGGTAAATATTGGATGTGCGGATGCAAATGGGGGCGGTTTACCTGAGACTTTAGCGCTTTTGGGCTTGTCTGCTGGTACAACTTATTATATAAGAGTTTATACCTATGACTCTTCTGGAAACACAGGTAATTTTACGCTTAATGCCTCAGGTGCGGCATTGCCAGTAAACATTTCAACATTCCACGGAGAAAGAAATGGCTCAGTTAATGTTCTTTCTTGGACCACTTTTACTGAAGAGAAAAATAAAGGGTTTGAATTGCAAAAATCTTTTGATGGAAAATACTTCAGTACATTAGATTTTATTGTTTCAAAATCTCCTAGTGGTAATAGTACATCTAGAATTGATTATAGATTTATTGATGAAAAATCTTTAATTGGTACTACTTATTATAGGTTGAAGCAAGTTGACTTTGATGGGAAATCTAAGTTATCTAATGTTATTTCAATAAAAGGTGCGAAAACAGAAACATTGAGTATCTCTGCTATATATCCTAATCCTGTTAAGAATTTCTTGAATATTTCGGTTGATGCTCCTCAAAAGGAAAAAGTATTCTTTGTTATAACGGATCTTATCGGAAAAGTTGTTTTGCAAAAAAGTATTCAACTAAACATATTCTCAAAATGAAAAAAAT
>JANPHE010000166.1:0-17566 GCA_031424295.1 Segetibacter sp.
AATGATGATTTGCATACCATCAAGTATTACTGAAGTTGAAAAGCGTGCAGTTAGAGACAGTGCCGAGCAGGCTGGAGCTAAAGAAGTTTATTTATTGCATGAACCCATGGCAGCTGCTTTGGGTATAGGTATAGATGTAGAAGAACCGGTAGGTAATATGATCATCGACATAGGTGGTGGTACAACAGGCATTACTGTGATAGCGTTGGCCGGTATTGTTTGCGACCAAAGCATAAGAATAGCAGGCGATGAATTTACAGCCGATATTATGGAAGCCCTTCGTCGTTATCATAGTTTGCTGATAGGCGAAAGAACAGCTGAACAAATTAAAATTCAGATTGGCGCTGCCATGAAAGATCTGGAGTCCCCTCCGGATGACATTCCTGTAAATGGGCGTGATTTGGTTACGGGTATTCCAAAACAAATAATGGTGAGCTACCAGGAAGTAGCTGAAGCATTGGATAAAAGTATTTTCAAAATTGAAGAAGCTATTCTAAAAGCATTGGAAACTACTCCGCCTGAGTTGGCAGCAGATATTTATAGAAGGGGTTTATACCTTACAGGTGGTGGCGCATTATTAAGAGGTTTAGATAAAAGACTGAGCCAAAAAATCAAGTTGCCGGTGCATGTTGCAGACGATCCGCTGAAAAGCGTGGTTAGAGGTACTGGCATTGCATTAAAAAATTATCAGCGCTTCCCATTTATTATGAGATAGCACACCTTCAATCCCCACATTGTGGGTTCAATAGGTTCCTAATGTTTCATTCTAATCATTGTAAATCAATTCAATATCAATTTGTCGGCTATATCGATAATATGTTATTCAGGCTATTTTTCTTTATAGCAACAATCATTGCCAATTTAGAAAGTAGGGAGGTTATAAGATGAGAAATATTTTCATATTCATAAGAAGGTACTTCACGTTTCTCTGCTTTATTACCTTACAAATTATTTGCATCGTTTTCCTGGTAAATTTCAATACCACTCATGAAGCCGTATTTGCAGGCATCGCAAATGAGGTAACAGGATCCGTTAATACTGAATTCAATAAAGTTCAAAACTATTTTCACCTTAGAGAAAACAATCGACTTTTACTAGATGAAAATACTCGGTTAAAAAACATGTTAGGTATCAATTTCGAATCTCCTGACACCACAAAGCAAGCTATAATTGACAGCATTTATCGGGATACCACAGGAAGGCAAAGAAAATTTATCTGGCTTCCTGCCAAGGTAGTCAACAACTCCGTTTCAAGTCAATTAAACTACATTACCCTACACAGAGGATCGGCTCAAGGCATAAAAAAAGACATGGCAGTGGTTGGCCCTCAAGGAACAGTTGGGGTAGTAATTGATGTTAGTGAAAATTATTCAAAAGTTATGAGTATGCTACATCAAAACAGCATTGTGAGTGCCATGTTAAAAAAGAACACTATTTCGGGAAAAATAAACTGGACCGGCGAGGATCCCCGATATGTTACCCTAAATGGCATTCCTAAAACCACTGCATTGAAGAAAGGAGATACAGTTGTTACTAGTCAATATTCTTCTACCTTTCCTCCTAATATTATGGTAGGTACCATTGAAGCAGTAAAAAAAGATCCTGCTAATAATTATTTTATCATTAAAGTAAAAACTGCAACTGATTTTTATACATTAGAATATGTGAATGTGGTTGAAAATGCACAATTGACTGAACAAAGAAAACTGGAACAAGCACCGGTAAAAAATCAATGAGTTTATTCATAAAAAATATTTTTCGCTTCATGTTATTTATTCTGTTACAGGTGTATGTCCTGAACCAGATACCTCCATTGCATCAGTTCATTACACCCTACTTGTATTTTTTGTTTATCCTTTGGCTGCCATTTTCCATTTCACGGCTGGGCCTTCTCCTTGTTGCTTTTTTGCTAGGCATTACATTGGATTACTTTGTAGGCACACCTGGCCTTCACGCAGCACCGTGTGTGTTGATAGCATATTTAAGGCCTTTTTTAATTAATGTACTTATCTCGCAGGAAGGTGCAGAATTGAACTATGCAGAACCATCAATAAAAAGTATGGGATTTGCACCTTATGGCTTGTATGTATTGGTATTCACCTTTATTCACCATTTCTACCTGGTATTGATTGAATGGCTCAGCTTTGGAAATTTCATTTATTTTCTTGGCAAAGTAACAGCTACTACAGGAATTAGCTTATTACTGATTTTCATATCAGAAATGATGTTTTTCAGAAAACAAAAATTCAGGACGAATACTGCTTAGAAAACTACCTTCCAAATGGTGAATGAAATGTTGATTACCTAAAAGCTGGAAAATATTTTTCACTTCTTTTCTGCACAATCATTCAAAATGACTGAACATACTGCAAATTTGCATTTACATAATTGTATCAGTAAAAGTTAAGGGGCATTATGCCAGCAATCAACCACTCTAGAAAAAGAGTAATTCAGCTAGTTTTTATTTCAGTCTTTCTTGTCATTGTTGTTCAATTGTTCAACCTTCAAATTATTTCAAATAAGTATGCAAACCTTGCACTAAATAACGCTGTAACCAAAAAAATAGCTTATCCAAGCAGAGGAATTATTTTTGATAGAAAAGGAAAAGCCATTATAGAAAATGTAGCTCGGTTTGACCTTATGATTACTCCTTCTCAGGTTAAAGGTATTGATACTGCTACGCTTTGTCGGCTATTGCAAATAGACACTGCTGAATATCACAAGCGGTTTGTAAGTTCTATTATTAAAAACGGCAGCTATCGTCCAAGTGTTTTTGAATCTTTTGTTGCAGCACAATTGCAAGCCCAACTGGAGGAAAATATGTACAAGTTTCCCGGTTTTTATTTATCGGAAAGGCCGGTTAGATCATACCCATTTAAGGCAGCAGCCCACATTTTAGGCTATGTGGCAGAAGTTGATACTTCCATTATCAGAAGATCCGGTTATTTCTATCAAATGGGAGATTTGGTAGGACGAAGCGGACTAGAAAAAACATATGAACGCGTACTCATGGGCCAAAGAGGTATCAACTACCTTGTAAAAGACAATAAAAACAGGATACAAGGCAGCTATGAAAAAGGAGTATTTGATACTTCCGCTGAGGCGGGAAGAAATTTGTATTCCAGTATAGATATTGAATTGCAACAATTGGCTGAAAAGCTTCTGAATAGTAAAATTGGTAGTATTGTAGCCATAAATCCAAAAACCGGAGGCGTGCTAGCCATGGCATCCGGGCCGAGTTATGACCCAAATGATTTAGCAGGTGGTGCATTTAGAAAGAATTGGGGGAGAATGGCAATGGACACAGCAAGACCATTGTACAACCGCGCCATTAAAGGACAATATCCACCCGGATCTACTTTTAAACCATTAGGCGCACTCGTGGCTTTGGATCAAGGACTTATTTCTCCTTCTTATGGTTATGGATGTTATGGTGCATATTATGCATGTCGAAGGCCGGTAAAATGTACTCATGCCGGTCATGGACATGCTGCATCACTCAGAATTGCATTGGCCAACTCATGTAACTCATACTTTTGTCACATATTCAGAATGGCAATAGACAATCCAGCTTATCGAAATCCTACGGAAGGCTACCTTAAGTGGAAAGAGTATATGAATTCGTTTGGAATGGGCGTAAAATTAGGAATTGACCTGCCAAGTGAAGATTATGCCAGCATTCCTGACACCAGTAAATACAACAAAGATTTTGGTGGTGCCAGACGCTGGAACAGTTGCAACATTGTGACATTAGGTATAGGCCAGGATAGAATGACTGCCACTCCTTTACAAATGGCAAACGTAACCAGCATTATTGCTAATAGAGGCTATTATTACACCCCCCATTTTATTGACAGTATTCAGGATGAAACTGAAGGCGACTCGGTTTATTTAACACGCTATCGCCAAAAACATACCGTAACGCACATAGCAGATTCATCGTACGAAGCGGTGGTTAATGGCATGCACGATGTTACCATTTATGGAACTGCTAGCTTTCTTAGAATTCCCGGTATTGAATACTGTGCGAAAACCGGAACAGCTCAAAATCCCCATGGTAAAAACCACTCTATTTTTACATGTTTTGCGCCAAAAAATAATCCACGAATTGCTGTTTCCGTAGTAATAGAAAACGCCGGTTATGGTGCTACATGGGCTGGACCTATTGCAACGCTGATTATGGAGAAATACCTCAACGACACCATTTCCAATAGTAGTAACCACACCCTGGAAAGAGTGTCTAAAGCAGATTTGATTCCTGCTGCTATTAAAAGATGGTACTATGTAAGAGACTCCATAAGAAATGCAAAGTTGGGAGTGAAAGATGTGAATGTGGATACTGTTATAGAAACCATTGTTGTTGTACCAAAGAAAACAACATTTGATCCGGAAGCAGAACCAAACAGGAATGATTCCAATGAACTTAATATTGAAAAAGGCACGATGCTGTTGCCAGATGATAAAAAGAGTAAGCCAGATAGTACAATAAATGAGAAACGATAATTCCATAGCAAAGGGTGTAGACTGGAGCATCATTATTTTGTATGCTATACTTGTCATTATTGGCCTGTTTATGATTTTTGCCAATGAATACAAGGAAGGTGACAACATCTTCGAACCATTTTTTACACAGAATAGAGATTATGGAAAGCAGGGGTTGTGGATCTGTGTATGCGCAGTTTTGGCAACTTTTATTGTGCTTACTGATAGTAAATTTTTTACAGCGACCGCAAACCTATTGTATGCCTTTGGAATAGTATTGTGCATTGCTGCCCTATTTATTGGTTCAGAAGTAAAAGGCTCTAAATCATGGATTGTCCTTGGTGGATTCAGACTTCAACCTTCTGAACTTTGTAAAGTATTTACATGCCTTGCTTTGGCAAAATTC
The DNA here is from genome assembly GCA_031424295.1 of Segetibacter sp. Classification (GTDB taxonomy): domain Bacteria; phylum Bacteroidota; class Bacteroidia; order Chitinophagales; family Chitinophagaceae; genus Segetibacter. The sequence goes on from JANPHE010000166.1 coordinate 4,889, forward strand.
ATAAGCAGACAAGAGACGGATTTTTCAAAAACACAATCGCAACTTGTTGGCGCTGCCATTGCACTTTTCCCTGCTATCATTACAGTAGCACAAAACGAAACAGGGCTAGCACTTGTTTATTTTTCATTTTTTCTAGCGATGTATAGAGAGGGCCTTCCTCCATTTATTTTGATTGCAGGAGCTTCAATTGCTGTCATCCTCATTTTATCATTAATTTTCGCACCGCTTACATTACTGATATTTTATTCAGTACTCGCATTGTTGGTTATATTTTTTACCAGGGGGCTTTTCAAAAGAACCCCATTACTCCTTTGGATTATTGTGATCACCTGGGTAATGGCTAGCGTTATTTCTTCATTAGCTATCCCATACTTGATCAACAATGTGATGAAGCCTTACCAACGAGATAGGATTTATAGTCTTGTAGGCAAGCCTTACATTCCCCAAAATTTGGAAGAAAGAGCTGAACTTGAAAAATTAAAAGCCAAAACCAAGGGGAAGAGTCAAAACCAAAGCGAGTACAATGTAATTCAATCAAAAATAGCCATTGGCTCCGGAGGATTTATTGGTAAAGGTTACCTCAAAGGCACGCAAACGAGGTATGACTTTGTTCCTGAACAACGAACAGACTTCATTTTTTGCACCATAGGAGAAGGATTTGGCTTTATAGGATCCTTCATTTTTCTGCTACTATATGCTATCTTATTATTCAGGATCGTTAGGATAGCCGAAAGACAGCGAAGTACCTTTAGTAGAGTGTATGCTTATAGCGTTGCCAGCATTTTCTTTTTTCACATTGCTATCAATATCTGTATGACAATAGGGCTCGCACCAGTTATTGGCATTCCGCTTCCATTAATAAGCTATGGTGGCTCATCATTGCTTACTTTTACCCTTTTGTTGTTTATACTAGTAAGATTAGATGCAGACAGGCAAATGATTCTTCGATAACAATAAAATATTTTTGAAGCCACTATCATTAATTAATTCGCAGCATAAGTTTAATAATGAAAATAATCCCTCTAAGCGAAGGCTCTTTTACTATTGATAAAACAAAAATATTTATACCTTTTAATCCTGATGAAGACAAAATACAATCCAGAACAATCGGTAGTTTGCTGGTAGAGGTTCAACCCTTTGTGGTTATAACCTCCAAAGACATTTTACTTTTAGATACCGGGCTTGGATTTTCTATTGAAGGTCAACTCCAAATTCATAAAAATCTAATTCAAAATGGCATCCATCCTGGAGAGGTAACCAAGGTCTTGCTATCGCACCTGCATAAAGACCATTCAGGAGGCGTAAGTATCCTTAATAACTTAGGACATCATTCGCTATCTTTTCCAAATGCCACTTATTACTTTTCAAAGGATGAGTTGGATTATGCTTATGAAATTGGTTTTCCTGGTTATATGATTGACGAAATCTCGCAATTAAACAATCATGAGCATACTTTTCCCTTAGAAAAATCAGGTACCATTGATGATTATATCCAGTTTGAAACTGTTGGAGGGCATTGCCCCTATCATCTTGCTTTCTGGATTCGAGAAAATGACGAAGTAGTATTTTTTGGTGGAGATGTAGCACCACAATTGCAACAAATGAAAAGCAGGTTTGCAGCCAAATACGACTTTGATGGCAAGAAAAGTATGGAACTAAGGCAACAGTGGTGGCAACAAGGTTTGGCTGAGCATTGGATTTTTTTATTTTACCACGACATAAAAACACCCTCCTATACAAACAAAAAAAATGGCCTGCCCTAAAAAGAGCTGGCCGTTGCTAACCTATGAAAAACACCTATTTTAATTAGACTTTATCTTTTATTGCTGTTGTTGAATGCCTTGCCGTTTCATTCTTCTGTTCATTAACTCTCTCTTTAGAAAATCGCGAAATTTTCGCTCAGCAATAAACATTTTATTTACCCTTTCATCGCTGCCCAACACTTTTTTAAACTCGGGCTTAAATTTTTTCCTTGTATTCAATAATCCTTCTTCTAAAGCGATCTGGTCGTTTGCCCCGTCTTTCCATGCTACCTTTATTTCAGCAAAGTAATTGTTATATATCGGCCAAAACGCTTCTGACTCACTAGCGGTCAAACCTAACTCCTTTGTTAAGTAAGCAGCGTGTAATGCTTCAGCTTTCTTAAACAAACCATCTTTCTTTTGCCCATAACAAATATAGACATTGTTCACTATAAATAAGAGAAATAATATTAAGTATTTTTTCATTTTCGTTTCATTAAATTTCTACATCATCCCCAATTTCTGATAGATATTGCTGTATTTCCTTATCACTCATTTGTTTTACACTATTAGATAATTCTTTATCACTAGTTTGACTTTTAAGTGACTTTGATGAAACCTGATCCACCGGCATAGTTGTTTGAAGAAATTGCGATAGCTCTTCCTCTGACAAGGCATTGGCCTTTTGAATTACAAACTTGTCTGCAGTTTGAATTTTGTCTGTCGGATTATTCTGAAATAAGAAAATACCTACCGCAACAAATCCTGTAATTATTGCTGCGACAGCATATTTACTGAACTTCTTCCATAAACTCAAATTAACCACCTTTACAGTTGGGTTCACATTATTATTCAACTTTAAACTATCAAAATAGTCACCTGGAACATTGTAAAGGGGTTCTTTTGAAATCGTATTAAGTATAGGTGCAACGGCTTCCAACTCTTCTATTACCTGTTTTTGAATGTTTATTTTATTAATTATGTTTTCTGACAGGTTGTCAAAGTATTGAACAGGAACTGAATAAGGATTTGACCTAGTAAAATGATAAACAGGTTCCTCTCCCGTTTGTATTCTTTTCAAAACATCGTGAGCAAAATTTTCGAAATAATCGGCGGGTACCTGGTAGACATTGCCTGAATGAATAGATGCAATAGTTGGACCGATCTCCATTAACTCCTCTTGTATTGATTGCTTATTTTCCATTGCTGATTACTACTTAGACGTACTGCTATACCCAATAGTTTAATTAGATCTTTAAATTTTATTTGTTTATAATATACTCTTCCACTTTTTTAGCTGCATGATGATAACTTGCCTTTAAAGCACCTACACTGGTTTCCAATATGCCGCTCATTTGCTCATATGGCATTTCATCATAGTATCTAAGGTTAAATACTATTCTTTGTTTTTCAGGTAATGACTGGATAGCTAACTGTAGCTTCCACTCTAACTTATTGGCATCGAAATTAGTATCAGCTTTCACTTTATTACTCAGACCGCTTTCAACTTCCGATAAGCTAACTGCACTTCTGCGCTTTTGTCCATCAAGAAATGTAAGGGATTCATTTGTAGCTATTCTATACAACCAGGTAAACAATTGACTGTCTTCTCTAAAATTTTCCAAGGCGTTCCAAACCTTTATAAACATATTCTGCAGCACATCATTGGCATCATCATGGTCAACAACCAATCTTCGGACATGCCAATATAGCTTTTCCTGGTATTTTTTTATGATGGTAGTAAATGCTTTTTCCTTTAGTCCGGGTAACTTAAACTGGTGAAGCAAATCCTTATCCTCAAGGTTCATTAGTGGTTGGTTTTTTAAAGGTCAAACTACAGCTAAAACAAAATAAGTGCCCTCCAATAAGGCACTTATTTAATAAATATCAAATAAAAAGATTACCCGGCTTTTCTTGCAAGTACTTTTTCAACTGCTTGAATAATATTTGGTGTATCAAGACCATACTTAACTAATAATTGTTTTGGTGTACCGCTTTCACCAAAAGTGTCATTGGTACCAATGTATTCTATAGGAATAGGAAAATTTCTAGCTGCTGCTTGTGCTATGCTGTCTCCCAGACCCCCTAAAATATTGTGTTCTTCGCAGGTAACGGCACATCTTGTTTTAGATATAGACTTTATGACTGCTTCTGAATCCAAAGGTTTAATGGTATGAATATTTATTAATTCTACACTTATTCCTTTTTCTTCTAAAGCTTTTGCAGCCTCCACCGCTTTCCATACCAAATGACCGCAAGCAAAAATAGTCACGTCGGTACCTTCATTCATCATCTGTGCTTTGCCAATTACAAAATCACTGCCATCTACAGCCGTCCAATTTGGCCATTTTGGACGACCAAACCTTAAATATACAGGTCCTTCATATGCTGCTATCGCAATAGTAGCGGCCTTAGTTTGGTTAAAATCGCATGGAACGATAACTGTCATTCCGGGCAACATTTTCATCAGCCCTATGTCTTCCAATATTTGATGGGTAGCCCCATCCTCACCAAGTGTGAGACCTGCATGGCTGGCACAAATTTTTACATTTTTTCCGCTGTATGCTACGCTTTGTCTTATCTGATCATACACTCTGCCCGTACTAAAGTTGGCAAATGTGGTGGTAAACGGTATTTTTCCCCCAATCGTTAATCCGGCTGCAATTCCAATCATATTGGCTTCAGCAATTCCACATTGAATAAAACGCTCCGGAAAATCCTTCATAAACTTATTCAACTTCATAGATCCGGCCAAATCAGCAGTCAACGCCAATACATTTGCATTTTGCTTTGCCGCTTCATATATTCCTTCTCCAAAACCGCCACGGGTTTCTTGCTCATTCTGAACTATAATGTCTGTCAGCATATCATTAATTATTGTTGCAAAATAAAGGAATTGCTGCTTTAAGTTCGGGGAATTCTTTGGTTCAGACTTTATAATTATTCAAAATGCACATCCATTCATCCTCTCTATAACCCTTTTTTCAAAAAATATACTAAGGAAACTTTTTTATTGAATTAAGTTTCCTTAGTTTTGCATTTCAAATTATGGAACCACGAGATAGAATATTACTTAAGGCTAATGAATTGTTTAACCGTCATGGGTTCAGAAGAGTGACTATGGACGAAATAGCACTCAAAACAGGCATGAGTAAAAAAACAATTTATGTGTCCTTTGCCACAAAAGATGAAATAGTTGATGCCATCGTAATGGATCATATTAATAGAAGCGAGTTGCGCTGCGAAGCAGACTGTTGCAATGCAGAAAACGCAATACATGAGGTATTTCTAAGTATGGATATGATTCAAGAGCATTTTTCGGAAATGAACCCGACAATTATGGAGGACCTTGAGAAATTTTTTCTGGTAACCTACAATAAACTGTACGAACACAAAAACAACTTCATCACAAAAAAAGTAAAAGCGAACCTGGAAAAGGGTATAGCCGAAGGTCTATTCAGAGAGGATATCAATATTGACATTTTGACTAAACTAAGAATTGGAACCATGTTTCTTCCCTTTGATCAAACCATTTTTCCTTATTCCAAGTACAAATTGATAGAAGTGGAACGAGAAATTCTAGAACACTATTTATATGGCTTAGCCACAACACAAGGTCAGAAACTAATTAAAAAATACAAACAACAACGCACTAAAACAACCTAAAAAACATGAAGATCCGAATGTACAGTGTATGTACGTTTTTACTCTTGTCCTTGCTCTCATCTTTTAGTGGATATTCACAAAAAAGATATGAGTTAACTGTAAAACAAGCAGTAGAACTTGCCTACCAAAACTTAACTGAAGTAAAAAATGCAGCTATTGATGTTGAAATTCAACAAGCGCAAAACAGTGAAATTACCGGGCAGGCATTGCCGCAGGTAAATGGTTCAGCTGGCCTTAGCAGATACCTGGAACTTCCGCAGGTGCTATTTCCTGATGGTTCAAAAGCAGGCATTTACAATGTATTGATCAATGAAGGATTGTTACCATCTACTACAAAAATTCCAACACCTACATCGCAAGCCATCAGCTTTGTTCAGCCATGGAATACAAATGTTGGTGCCACCCTAAGTCAACTGCTATTTCAGCCTGATGTATTCGTTGGACTAAAAGCCAGAAAAACAGCATTGGGCATTGCACAATCAAATCTGGAATTGACAAAGGAAAAAGTAAAAGATTCAGCATACCGAAGGTATTATGCCATTCTAATAGCACAGAAGCAAACAGAATTTTTACAAAAGGGAATAGACAGGCTTGAAAAACTGTATCACGACGACTCTGTTATGTTTGTGAATGGGTTTGCCGAAAAGCTTGATTTGGATAAGGTACAAGTACAATTAACCAATTTACGCACTTCACAAAATATTCTAGACAACTCAATAAAGGTGGCATATGCAGCTTTGAAATTTTCACTTGGCATATCGCAGAAAGATACTGTCCAGTTAAAAGAAGGATTAACAACTGAAGAAGTAAAAAGAAACTTGTTAGATCTAAATTTCAGGTACGAAGACCGCAAAGAAATTCAAACGCTCAACTATGTACGCAAACTGCAAGAACTAGATGTAAAAAGAAGTCAACTAGGATATTTGCCAACGCTTACAACCTTTATTAATTACAATGTGCAAGGGCAGGGTAAAGAATTTATCACAAGCAACAAAACATTATGGTTTAGAAGTTCTCAAGTAGGATTGAATCTAAACCTTCCAATATTTGATGGATTTCAACGAAAGAATAAAATACAACAAGCGCAATTGAACCTTAGAAAAGTAGAGAACAACATTGAGAACATGAAGCAGGTAATTGATCTACAGCAAGACATATCTAAAGAAAGCCTAAAAAGCGCATTGCTTAATCTTGATGCACAAGAAAGAAACGTTCAATTGGCAGAAAGTGTTTACGCTACAACAAAGAAAAAATTTGAAGCCGGATTAGGTTCAAGCTTCGAAGTATTGCTTTCTGATAACGATTGGCAGACTGCACAATCTAATTATTTCACAGGCTTATACAATGCCATCGTTGCAAAAATAGCCTATCAATCATCGTTAGGAAAACTACAATAATCAACCAACCACAATAAAACTCAAATTAATTATGCAAAGGTTTATAAAAGCTGCTTTCATCCCTACCATGTTTTTTATGCTGGTAGCATGTGGAAGTAAGAAAACGGAATTAGAAAAGAAAAAAGAACAACTTGAAACACTTATCGGTCAACAATCTTCGCTTACTAGTGAAATAAAAAAACTGGAAGCTGAACTAGCAAAACTTGACACGACAAAAAAAGTAGAACAGGCTAAATTAGTGGCTACCGATACCGTAAAATCAGGAAACTTTTCCCACTTCATAGAACTGCAAGGGAAAATTGATGCAGAAAACATTTCTTATATCACTCCGCGGGGTGGTGGTGGACAGGTGGTTGCACTTTATGTTAAAGAGGGTGACTTTGTAAGAAAAGGGCAATTGCTTATGAAATTAGATGATGCCATCATCAAACAAAATGTGGCAGCAGCCAAACAAGGTATGGCTAGTACAAAAAATCAATTGGAGCTAGCAAAGAACCTTTACCAAAGGCAAAAAAATCTTTGGGACCAACACATTGGAACAGAAGTACAAGTGCTAACAGCTAAGACAAACGTTGAAGTATTGGAGAATACAATAAAGACGCAACAGGAGAATCTAAAAACTGCAGAAGAACAATTAAGTACTGCTACTGTAGTAAGTAATGTAAGCGGTATAGCGGATATGGTCAGCATTCATGTAGGTGAAATGTTTACAGGCTCGCCATTAGCAGGTGCTATAAAAATTGTAAATACCGCAAGTCTGAAAGTAGTAACAGACATTCCAGAAAACTATTTGTCGCGGGTATCTAAAGGAACGCCTGTTATGATCAGTGTTCCTGATTTAAATAAAAGCTATTACTCTTCAATTTCACTTATCAGCCAATCTATTAATCCTACCTCCAAAGGTTTTGCAGCAGAAGCCAAAGTGCCTTATGATATAGCGCTGAAGCCAAACCTTACTGCCATGATAAAAATACAAGATTACAATGTACCCAACGCGGTGACTGTACCTGTAAACACATTGCAAACGGACGAACAAGGGAAGTTTGTTTTGATAGCTGTAAGAGAAGGTGGAAAATTGATTGCCCGTAAAAGGCAGGTAATCGTTGGTGAATTATACGGGGATAGATTGGAGATTAAAAGTGGTATTCTAGCTGGCGATCTTATCATATCAGAAGGTTACCAAAATTTGTATGATAGCCAGGTAATTACCAATGGAAAACAATAAAGGATCCATGCTTTTCTACTGACAAATTTATGATCAATAATAATAACAGAACAGGAAGCAACACAAGTGCAATGCGTATCCAGTAGAAGGTTTCAATAATTTTAATAAGCATTGAAAAAAATGCTTGAAAAAAATTCTTATGAGTGTAATAGACAACATAAAACATAAAATAAAAGAATTTGGCCCAACCACGTGGTCAATCAAAAACAAAACTTCTATCTACTTACTGATAGTATTTGTATCTGTGATTGGAGTTACAATGTTTGTAACATTGCCTAAAGAGCAATTTCCTGACATTGTTATACCTACTATCTATGTACAAACTATTCATATAGGCAACTCGCCACGCGATATTGAAAACCTGGTGACGCAGCCTATAGAAAAACAAATCAAAGGCATCACGGGTGCAAAAATCAGTAAACTAACCAGTACATCTATTCAGGATTTCTCTGCCATCATTGTAGAATTCAACACCAATGTAGAAGTGGATGTGGCCCTGCGAAAAGTAAAAGATGCGGTTGACAAAGCAAAGAAAGATTTGCCAAACAATCTTACGCAAGAACCCAATGTACAAGAAGTAAGCTTTTCTGAAATGCCCATCATGTTTGTAAATATCAGTGGCGATTACGACATGGTTAGGCTGAAAAAAATTGCGGACGATATGCAGGATCAGCTGGAAGAATTACCGGAGATAACAAGGGTAGATATTGTTGGTGCACCGGAGCGGGAATTTCAGATTAATGTTGACAATTTTAAAATGCAGTCTTCCAATATTACATTTGATGACATCTCCAATGCCATAGCAAGAGAAAATGCCGACATCTCCGGTGGATTATTGGAGGTGGGCAATATGAGAAGGACCTTGCAAGTTAAGGGACAGTTTAAGAATGTGTATGACCTTCACAAAATCATTGTTCGCAATACATCGAGCCAACCCATTTACCTAAAGGATATAGCTGAGATAAAAGACACTGTAAAAGAAAGAGAAAGCTATGCCCGGTTGAACGGGAAGAACGTAGTGACCTTACAGATTATCAAAAGGGCAGGTGAAAATCTGATAGAAACCTCTGATGGTGTAAAAAAGATAGTGGCCGATATGCAAGCTACTGTTCTACCAAAAAATCTGGATGTAGTCATTACAGGAGATGCAAGCAAGGCAACAAGAACTTCGTTTAACGATTTGGTTAACTCCATCGTAATTGGATTTATATTGGTTTTGCTTATCCTCATGTTCTTTATGGGCGTTACCAATGCATTCTTTGTTGCATTGTCTGTCCCGCTAAGCATGTTTGTTGCCTTTCTTTTTTTACCAGCAGCAGACTTGATAACCGGCTCAAGTGTTACTCTAAACTTCATGGTACTTTTTGCGCTGTTGTTTGGGCTGGGTATTATAGTAGATGACGCCATTGTTGTTATAGAAAACACACACCGGATATTTGTACAGAGCAAAGGAAAACTAACGTCGGCGATGGCAGCACGAATAGCAGCAGGCGAAGTATTCATACCAGTATTAGCAGGAACGCTTACAACACTTGCCCCGTTTTTCCCGCTATTATTCTGGCCGGGCATCATTGGTAAGTTTATGATTTATCTACCTACCATGCTCATCTTTACATTAGCTGCGTCGTTGGTAGTTGCATTTATCATGAACCCTGTATTTGCGGTTGATTTCATGAACCATCCTGAAGGTGATAAGAAAAGGAAGAGTGACATCTTTAAAAGCCCTGCCTTTTTAATCCTATTAAGCGTGGGTATTTTACTTGATGTGCTTGGCTTTTATTTTGGCGGCAATTTGCTCATCTTATTTGCCATACTTGGTGTACTCAATACCTATATTGTTGACGATGCCATTCATGCATTTCAAAACAGGGCATTGCCATGGATTATGGGTCATTACGAATCTTCGTTAAGATGGGCATTAAAAGGATGGAGACCGGTTCACTTATTATTAGGTACGGTTGCCCTGTTCATTTTCTCCCTCGTTTTCTTTGCGTTAAGAAAAGTGCCTGTTGTATTCTTTCCCAAGGGAGATCCTAACCAGGTATATGTGTACCTGAAACTACCGGTAGGAACGGATGTAAAATACACAGACTCTATAACCAAGGTTTTAGAAACAAGAGTAAACAAAGTATTGGGAATAGAAAATGGAAAACAAAATCCATTGGTAGAAAGTGTCATTTCCAACGTAGCAATTGGGGCATCTGATCCTAAGAGTGGTGACCGCAGTACACGTGCCAATCTCGGTAGAATTCAAGTATCATTTGTGGAGTATGAAAAACGCCATGGTAAATCTACAGTACCCTATTTAGATTCGGTAAGAATGGCGATGAAAGGAATTCCCGGTGCTATGATTTCAGTTGATCAGGAATCAGGCGGGCCTCCAACAGAACCTCCTATCAATATAGAAATAGGCAGCGAAAACTTTGACCATCTTACAAAAACTGCTGTTGATTTAAAGAACTACCTCGACATAAAAAACATTGCCGGAGTAGAAGAATTGAAAATGGATGTCGACTTAACCAATCCTGAGATATTGTTGACGATAGACAGAGAAAGGGCTATGGCTGAGGGTGTATCTACATCTCAAATTGGGATGGCCATTCGTACTGCATTGTTTGGCAGAGAAGTTTCTAAAATAAAAGAAGGTGAAGATGAGTACAAAATACAATTGCGCAACAAAGAATTGCAACGCAGAAATCTTGCTGACCTGCTGAACATGCGAATCGTATTTCGTGAAATGACCGGCGGGCTTAAGAACCTCCCTATCAGTTCATTGGTAAAAGTAGATTATACAAGTACCTACGGAAGCATTAAACGTAAAAACGCAAAGCGGGTGATAACGCTCTATTCCAATGTGCTTTCCGGATTTACGCCTACAGATGTAAATATAAAATTGGCAGATGCTATAGCAGGTTTTACCAAACTAAATGATGATGTAACCATTGCACAAACAGGTGAAGGAGCCCAACAAAAAGAAACAGGTGCATTCCTTGGTAAGGCATTGATTATTGCGCTTATGCTCATTTTATTCATCCTTGTATTGCAGTTCAATTCTGTAAGTAAGCCGGTGATTATTCTTACCGAAATCATCTTTAGTGTGATTGGTGTTTTATTGGGCTTCGCCATAACCGGTATGGAAGTATCTATTGTAATGACGGGCATCGGTATTGTAGGATTAGCAGGTATTGTGGTAAAAAATGGTATATTGGTAATAGAGTTTGCAGATGAGCTTAGAAGCAGAGGTATGAAGACAAGAGAAGCGGTGATACAAGCCGGCAAAACGAGAATCATTCCGGTATTGCTAACCGCATTGGCAGCCATCCTTGCACTTATACCATTGGCCATCGGTTTCAACATAGATTTTGTGCGAATGTTTTCTGAACTAGATCCACATATTTTCTTTGGTGGAGACAGTGCCAAATTCTGGAAGCCGTTGTCCTGGACCATCATTTTTGGATTGACGTTTGCATTTTTTATGACCCTGGTCATTGTACCAAGTATGTACTTGATAGCAGAGCGATTGAAGCGTCCAATGCGCCGCATGTTTGGTGGCACCTGGATTAGTATGCTAGGCATTCCTCCGTTGACTGTTTTGTTTATGCCGCTAATGATTGTAGCCATGATAAGCCAATATATAAAAGTAAGAGCACGCAGGAGAAAATTGAAAAATACTGCCAGCGAAACATGGATCAGAAGTTGGTTTTAGGTTTTTATAAATGATAATGCTACGAAAGCCGTCTTGTTATGAGACGGCTTTTTTTATTACATAAAAATGAAAAGAAATGGAGAACATAAGTTTACCGGACCATTCAAAATCACAGTAAAGCCATTCCTATAAAGCAAAATGTAGTTTAGTAGGTTATGTTTTTTTGGTGAAAAAGATTGGTAAGGTGAAAGTTGTTTCGCCAGCTCATTTCCAAATAAAATACAGTTGGTTTATTTTGTGACACTTAATGATCCTTTTCAAAGACGGGCATTCTCCGAACTGCATTTATCTTTGCGTCCGGTATGCACTGCGGAATAACTTGAAGAAAGGGTGTCCCCACAACCTTTTCCTCTTCTATTAATAAAATGATTTTTTGTATTAAGCAGAACAGGCTATATCTATTCCCGTTGATTGATGAAAAAAAATACCTTGAGTAGCCCAATAAAATAGAAAAACTGATTATTAAATATTCTTAAATATTTGTTTGTATAAGACAATACCCATATTTTTATTCATTATACAAACAAAAAATTCATGGCAACTATAGCCCTTGTAGATGATCATAGTCTGTTGCGAAATTCTTTGGCGCTTCTAATTGGCAGCTTTGGGCATACGGTTATTTTTCATGCTGCCAATGGAGTAGAATTGGAAGAAGCCATAACAAACCATCCGCTGCCCGACATCCTGCTGCTCGACATCAACATGCCCATCAAAGACGGATATGCTACTGCCGTGTGGCTAAAAGAAAACCATCCCGGGGTAAGGGTAATAGCCCTCAGTGTACACGATGATGATTTAGCCATCATTCGCATGCTGCGCAATGGGGTAAAGGGATACCTCATTAAAGATTGCCAAGCCGAAGAACTGGAAACAGCTATTGAAACAGTAATGGATAAAGGCTTTTATCATTCAGACATTGTTTCCAGTCAGTTAGTAAAAGGC
>JANPHE010000167.1:0-9760 GCA_031424295.1 Segetibacter sp.
AATTCTTCAGCTACATAGCTAAATAAATTATTGGCCTCTTTTCCTTTCTTTTTTTCCAATTTGCTTTCAGCTTCATTATCACGTTCCTTTTCAGCTTTAGCTACCAAAGTATTTAAAACTTTTTCTTTTGATTGAATTGGATTTGAAACAAAACTACTTGCGGGGTATTCATTTCTTACTTCAATATAATTGGTTTTAATAGCTGCAGAAGCTACCAGCTTTTTATTAGCACTTATCCTCTTCGGAATGATGAAGAAAGAAAAAACAGATAGGATAAAAAACAGACCGGCAATTAATTGTTGTTGAAAATTGAATGACCTTTTTCCTGTATTGCCAATTATTCGCTTAATTCTCATTAAAAGATAACCTGAATTTTGTGCTGCCTGCAACGCAAAAACTGAATGATTGGTTGTATGATTGGCTGCTATTTTAAACAAGGCTTCTGCATAAGTTGCAGGTGTGTATTGAAATTGAAGTACAAAATCATCACATGAGTTTTCTCGTTCTTTTTTAATGTTTTTGCTGATAAGCACTGCAAATGGATTGAAAAATAGCAAAGTATCAGCTACAATCAACAAAAAATTTAGCAGGTAATCAAACCTTCTGATGTGTGCAAGCTCATGTAAAATAACTGCTTCAATCTGCTGAGCAGTAAGGTAATTGATAGAAGCAAGTGGTATTAAAATAACAGGCTTTAGAAATCCTATAGTCAAAGGACTGTTTATCAAATTAGACAGATGAATGCTAACTTTTTGTTTGATGCCAATACGTAAAACTAGTTGTTGAACAAACAACCTCCATTGAACATCTATTTTAACCAAACCATTTTTTCTAAGTGTCACTGTTTGATAATAGGCTAGTAACCATTTTCCGGCAAAAAATGCCAGTAAAATAAAATAGCAAATTGAAATAACCGGGAAAAGCTGGTACTTTTCTAAAACCAAATTGAAGTTGCCTTTAAAATAGCCCGGAGCCATGATGCCTCCGGCACTTATAGAGTTTGAATTATTGGAAAAGTAAAACAAGAAAGTAGTAATAAACCATATAAATCCGGTGAATTGAAAGATGAGCCCTATTTTGTACCGCTTGTCCGATGAGTAATTAAACAATGATAAGACTCCTGAATGCAACAACCATAATATGGCAAATTGCCATAAACTGTTGACGATAGCGTAACCTACTGCTTCTAAAAAAGTATTGCCTAAAAATAGGGGCATCCTTATTTATTTTTCAGATTGTCTAATAGTTGTTGAATTTCGTTTAATTCTTCTTTGCTAACCGTGTGGTTACCCAATGCCTGCATAATTAGCTGCGAAGAAGATCCTTTGAACAATCCGGCAATCATTTTATTTACAAATTGATTTTGGGTATTCTCTTTACTCACATTTGCCTGAAAAATATGGGTTTTTGAAGAACTGTCTCTGGTTACCAAACCCTTCTCAAACATGATTTGCATGAGTTTTAGTGTGGTGGTATAGCCTGCTTCTTTTGTTAACAATATCTGTTCATGTACATCTCTTACGGTTGCCTTGCCTCTGTCCCACAATACCTGCAAAATCTCTAATTCTCCTTCTGTTGGTTTCACTTGCTTTTCCATATACGAGTAATTTCGTAACAATGTTAGGCATTTCCGCTGACATCAGGATTCTTTGTGATCATTATTTTATCCTTTTTTAACAAATGCTCAATATAATGAGGCAAGCAGGCAGATTATTCGGGAAAATGAGATGCTGCATTCGTATTTGAATCTGCCTTGTTATTTCTTATAAAAGATATACGGATCATAATCTATAAAGTCATTGACCCTTAGTTCTACAGAAGCGACCTTTGATTTGTCTACTTTGAATTTTACAGGAAATAAGCCATATCCGGCAATGTTGTAAGTGAGCAGCCATTCGCTATTGTCCATAAACTGAAGGGAAGCGGTTAGGTTGTTGTTTCCCTTGAATATAATAATTAACCCTTTTCCTTCTTTGTCTGTTTGAATGGTTATGTCACCATACAATTCATTTTGATAGGATCCTGCATACTCCTTAAGGGAAAGTTCGGGTTGGTTTCCAATTACCCTGGCCTTCAACTTTTCGGTTTCGCTCTTACCGGCTTTTAATCCAATTTCATAGTTTGGCAAAAGAAATTTGCTTCTGTTTACATAAGGCACGCCAAGGTATGCATCCAGTATTTGATATCGCAATGCTTCAAAAAAGCTCTGGTTGTCATTGTTTGTGAGAATGGTAATCGCCAGTTTTTCTTCAGGTACAAAACAGGTATTGGTTACATATCCATCCGCGCCGCCTGTATGCCAATACACTTGTCTGCCATTGTAGTCTGCTGTAAAAACGCCCATTCCATAGCCCTGAAAGTGACTGGGATAAACGGCCGATTTCCTGCTTCTGGTAACAATATTTACATCTCTTGTTTTCTGCAATACCTCCCATGGTAAAACTCTTTTACCTTCCAACCGACCACTATCCAACTGCATGGTGAGCCACTTGCTTAAGTCCTTTACATTGCTGACTATGCTAGCCGCTGCTCCAATATTGTCTATATTATCGAAAGGCATCAGCGTAAGGTTGCCTGTATAGGCGTTGGTATAGGGTTTTGCTATGTTATCTCTATGGTTAAAACCCTGCGTTAATGTATAGGTATTGATCATTCCCAACGGAACAATGATACTGTCATACACATAAACCTCCCACGGTTTATTGGTTACCATCGGAATAATTTCTCCGGCAGTCATAAAGCAACTATTGCAATAACCATACTGCTGCCTGAAAGGAAAGGAGGGTTTAAGCAGCTTCATTTTTTTCATGATCTCCTTTCTGCTTAAGTTACTGTTCCAAAAAACAAAATCACCCTGAAAAGTTTTTGTTCCAATGCGATGGCTCAGCATATCTCTAATAGAAACAAGTGCTGTAGTATTGCTATCGTACAGCTTATAATCAGGATAGTATTTGATTATCTTATCATCCAGCGATAGTTTTTTGTTGTACTCTAGTTGTGCCAATGCCGTGCCTGTAAATAGTTTGCTATTGCTTGCTATCATAAAGAGGGTGTTCTCGTCCACCGGTTCTTTGTTTTCCAGATCCCTTACGCCAAATCCTTTCATTAGCACCGGTTTGCCATCTTTAATGATGCTAATGGCCAAGCCGGGAATATGCCAGTCTTTTAAACCTTGATTGATGTACGTATCCAAACTATCTGAAATAAAAAGAGGTGTTTTCGTTTGAGCATTCCCAATGATCCAGCATTGCAGCAATCCTACGAATAGCATTTTTTTCATATGGCGATTTAAGATTTGTAAAGTAAACAAAAACTATTTGTTTGTTGTTGCCCCCAAGGTCTTTTAAATTTAACCTTCCATCAAATTTGAACATTACTTACTTTCACCACTTTATTTTTTTTATGAAAAGATTTCTTGTAACAACAGCAGCCCTGCTATTTGCCTTTATTTCAAATGGTCAGTTGCTCCAATCGCCTGAGCAATTTTTAGGGTATAAATTAGGAACCCGATTTACGCCACATTACAAAATAGCGGCTTACATGAAAGCGGTGGCCCAGGCAAAACCGGACATGGTAATATCAGAGCCATACGGCAAGACAAATGAAGGAAGGGAGTTGTTGTTGTTTTATGTAACCGCTCCGCAAAATTTGATCAAATTAGAAGAAATAAGGACCAATAATTTAAGGTTGGCAGGAACAAGTACCGACAAACAATCGCCTGTAATGAGCAATGCGCCTGCTATTGTATGGTTAAGCTACAATGTTCATGGCAATGAACCTTCGTCCTCAGAGGCGGCTATGCAGACCTTTTATTCATTGGTAAATCCTGCCAACCTGCAAGCCAAAGAATGGCTGAAGAACACTGTGGTCATCATTGACCCCTGCCTTAACCCCGATGGCAGAGACCGTTATGTCAACTGGTTCAATACCACTGTAGGCAGCAATATGAATGCTGATCCCCAATCCCGTGAACACAGCGAACCATGGCCCGGCGGCAGAAGCAATCATTACAACTTTGACCTCAACCGCGATTGGGCATGGCAAACACAGGTAGAGACCCAGCAGCGAATGATCAAATACAACCAATGGTTGCCACAAATTCATGTTGACTTTCACGAGCAGGGGTACAATGAGCCCTATTATTTTGCACCGGCAGCAGAACCTTTTCATGAGGCAATAACGCCATGGCAACGGGAGTTTCAGGGATTCATCGGAAAGAACAATGCCCGCTATTTTGATGACAATGGTTGGCTCTATTTTACCAAAGAACGGTTTGATCTTTTTTATCCAAGCTATGGCGATACCTATCCTTTGTACAATGGTGCTATCGGCATGACCTTTGAGCAAGGCGGACACAGCAGGGGAGGTCTTGCTGTAGTAACCAACACCGGCGATACCCTTACGTTGGTTGACCGCATTAATCACCACTATACCACCGGCCTATCAACCATAGAAGTGGCTTCGCAACATGCAGATCAATTGGTTAATCAATTTAAGAAATTTTATGATGATAGCCGTGCAGGAAAGAATAACCCTTACAAAGCCTATATTCTGACAAGTGATGACGCAGTAAAAATGAAAAGCATTGGCGCATTGTTAAAAGCAAACGGCACAGAGTATGGCAGCATTTCAGCCACTGATGGTAAAGGAAGGAACTATGCCAATGGCAAAGAAGAAAAGGTACAATTGAAGCGCTACAACATGGCTGTTGCTGCTGCGCAGCCTCATGGGGTAATGGCCAAGGTATTGCTGGAACCGCAGAGTGTTTTGGCAGATTCCAACACCTATGACATTACTGCTTGGTCCATTCCGTACGCCTACAATGTAGATGCGTATGCGGTAAAAGATCCAATCAATATGCAGCCGTTTCAAACGATTACATCACCCAAACCGATAGCTGCTTCTAACTATGGTTACCTCATCAAATACAATTCGGTAAACGCTGTTAAGTTGATTGGGCAGCTATTGCGGCAGGGTGTAAAAGTACGATACGCAGAAAAGCCATTTACCTACAATAAAACGATGTACAGCAGAGGGACGTTAATTTTATTGCAAAAAGGAAATCCGCTAAATCTGCCAAATCTGCTAAATGATTTTGCCGCCAAAAATGATATAGAAGCGGAGTCTGTTACTACCGGTCTCATGGACAAAGGCCCCGATTTTGGTTCGCCTGATATCCGGTTTATAAAGGCGCCAAGAGTGGCATTATTAACCGGCGAAGAAGTATCCTCGCTGTCTGCCGGTGAAGTATGGAATTTGTTTGACCAATATTTGGATTATCCCATATCGTTGCTCAATGCAGATGCGCTTGGAAGGGTGAATTTGAAAAGCTACAATGTGATAATCATGCCTGATGGTTATTATGGCAGCTTAGAAAACAAGGGCATCAAAGAAAAGCTGAAAGACTTTGTAAGCGCCGGTGGTACCCTGATAGCTATGGAAAATGCAGTACAGAAACTGGCCGATGCCGAATGGGGCGTAAAGGTAAAAGAAGCCGATAAAGAAGATGACAAGAATAAAAACAAGGTAGATTATGCTTTGCTGAAAAGGTACGAAAACCGGGAACGGGATGAACTCAGCAACAATATTCCGGGTGCTATTTACAAGGTACAGTTAGACAACAGCCATCCGTTGGCATTTGGCTATCCGGACAACTATTATACACTGAAACAAGATGCAAAAGTGTTTGAATACCTCAAAGACGGTTGGAATGTTGGCGTTATAAAAAAGGACAATTACGTAACCGGTTTTGCCGGCAACAAGGTAAAGCAAAAACTGGTAGATGGATTGGTATTTGGGGTGATGGAGATGGGCAGCGGATCAGTGGTTTTGATGGCAGACAATCCACTCTTCAGGCAGTTTTGGGAAGGCGGCAGGTTGCTGTTTTGCAATGCAGTGTTTTTGGTAGGGCAGTAGGGGCGGTGGTTTTTTATGGGGTGGAAAAAGTGGATTGTCCTAACGACTTTCAAAATGAATAACACTGAAAAGTTGATTTTTAAAACTTGTATTTTTTGCTATATTGCGGATTATAACACAAATGGGCAGCGTTATGCTCCACCCTTTTAGTCTACATTCTCATAATATAAAGTTTATAAACATATCCTATAAAATGCTTAAAAAGCTTTCCAATTTTAGCATAGACACATGGCATTTGGTAGTGAGAACCTTTTTCTTTGGCGTGATGACCGTTATTATATTATATTATGTTGCGCCAATTACTTTTTGGCTAATTTTTGGTGAGGGTGCAATATCAACACAAGTTGCACGGTTGCCAATTACAACGTTTTGCTGGACCCTATTTGCTCCACTATTTCTTTTTCCGATAATTGTACAAAGGTTTATCGCAAACTACAATAAGGGGAGATTTTCAAAAGCTAAAGACTATTTGATTGTAGCTCCATTGGTGTTATTTCTAAGCATAATTATTACCTACATGCAAACTGGATGAGCGGAAAAGCGGGCGTTATTTGTTTTTTGTCTGCTTGGTGTCTCCTGCAATGGACCCTGCGCTGTTTACCCAAGCCGGGACTTTGACTAGCACATGAAGCCTGGAAAGAAAACGCAAGCAGGAAAAAGTCCAATTGGTAATAAACAATTTAAAACGAATACTGAGAATGTGGATTGTCATTACGATAGTACAAAATGTTGATCACTTAATTGTTGATTTTTAATACTAGTATTCTTTGCTATATTGTGTCTTATAACATAAAGCGGCACGTTAGCTGCAACGAATGACACAATTTGCAATTCAACAAAGTATCTTTGAAATATGTACACCCTAACGATAATTGTTTTCGTTGTTGCTTTGATCGCTTATTTCTACAAACGGATTTATCCTGAAATTCATTTTGCTTTTAAAAAAGCAACACCTGAACAAAAACATGCTATTAGGCTTTTACTGTACCATCTTCATGATTTTGAAGGAAATCGGAAAAGCATTATCCAGACCTATGCACAATTATTTGGTTTCAACGTGTCTTACCCACCTCTGTCGAGAGAGAAAATGATTTCCACTTTGAACACCTTAACAACCATCCAAAAAAGTTTCTTAGCAATTATAGCATTTGACATCATACAAGTAAATGGAACAAAAGCACAAGAAGCATTGTACACGCATACTTTCATGAAAGAAATTGGTGTACCTGTTGAGACGCTACGTTATTTAGAAAATTCTTTAAACACAAAATTAGATGAAGGAGTTTTTTGTTAACCACATAGTTGAAGATAAGAGTATCATTCACGGAATTGCAACTGCTGATAAGGCCGTTATCAAGAACATTAATACAATGTTTGGTAGAAAAATGGCTGAAGTAATAATACACTTAGTAAATAAAAATGAAGACTTCTTTACTATTGAAAGGTTTTGCCAGTACGTTGGCTTTATTCAGTTTAGGGTGGGCTTAGGACTCTCTTTGAAGTTGACAGATTTTAGAGGTAACATGGACAATGCGCTTGATGAGTATTTAGAACTTGAAGGCAAAGGCTGGGATAAAGCAGATAGAGATAAGTACATCCAAGTTGCTCATGAAATATTAGAACAACAAACAGAAGAAGCCACATTGAGAGTTATTCCTGAATTTTAAATTCTCACCGCTAGTTGAAGTTTAAGCGAAGCGAAACTTCAATTGATTATGAAATCTAGGACTATGTCCGGCAGAAAGTCAGTGTGCTGCTTTTTTATAATCATTGTTTTACTTTACCGGTAAAAAACCTGCAACCGTTTTCTATTTCAGTACCCTTCGGAACAATGAAACTAGCAAGGAAAATGAATAGTGAGTGGTTACAAACGGTAAAAAGCGAGAACCCAAAAAGCGAATTCTCCAACGAACAACAAAAAAAGTTTAATGCTAAGTAATTGGTAATTAGCATTAGATTTTTTTAGTACATTGCATCTTATAATAAAAATACAAGCGTTGCCTGCAACCTCTAAAAAATATACATGGATACTTGTTTTGTAATTCAGCCATTTGATAGTGATAAATTCGATAAACGTTTTGAGGACATTTTTAAACCAGCAATTACCAAGGCAAGTTTAGAACCGTACCGAATAGACAAGGATTTAAGTGTTAGAATACCTATTGATGAAATTGAAAAAGGTATAATTGATAGTGCCTTATGTTTTGCTGAAATAACTACTGATAATCCCAATGTTTGGTATGAGTTGGGTTATGCATTTGCTTGCTCTAAGGACGTCGTTTTGGTCTGTTCTGAAGAACGGACAGGGAAATTTCCATTTGACATACAGCATCGTCACATTATAACGTATAAAACAGGCTCAAAGAGTGATTATGAAACTTTAGAAGACACAATCACGAGAAAAATAAAAGCTCTACAACAAAAAGCAAAAACGGTAAAGACTCTAAGTGTTACACCAGTTTTAAGTACTGAAGGTTTAAAGAGCCATGAAATTGCTTTGTTGATAATTCTAATCGAGAATCAACTAACTAGTGAAGAAAGGATGGCAATTTATAATTTGAGAAGTGAAATGAATAAAGCTGGTTATACAGACGTGGCAACAAGTGTTGGAATTAGAAGCTTGTCTAAACTTGAACTTGTTACGACCTTTATGGCACACGACCAATACCATGATAGTGAGTATACAGTTATAAAGTTGTCACCTAAAGGTGAAGAATGGATTATGAACAACCAAGACTTGTTTCAATTTAGAAAGGATTATCAAGAGCCACCTCATCCTTCTTCAGATGATCTCCCTTTTTGAAAGAGAATGGCAACAGACAGTGCTATTGGCAAAAGTTGGGCTGTGTTGAGCCTTTACCGATGTTATCACCACCAAACTGCCTTTTGGTGATAATACTAAATAACGGCTGCATTTGAAACAAAAGATAAAAAATAGATGTTTTCTACTTCGCAAATCCTAGTATTCAACCTTACTGTTTATTACAAAAAAAACTAGCCAACTTCTATATGGGTTGGCAAGTTTGCATCTACTGTAGTTAAAAAAAATTATGCCGAAGGAGGAGGCGTAGGCGTATTGCCACCACCCGTGTTTGGGGATGTCTCTATCAACACATAATCGTTGTAGCGGGCTTCGTCGGTAAATTCAAAAAGGCTTTTGCCTACGTTGGCATATTTTACCATTAGTGCCCACAATTTGTTACCCATCCTTACTCTCTCCTGTCTTTTTATGTCCCTTTCTTCTATAGCATCTTCTACCAGGTCAATCTTTTCGTCTAAGGTAATTGCCAAGGTAGTAATCTGTTTTAAAATATCATCTGTCAATCCCTCGCTTGCAAGATCTGTCAAAAACTTTGTACCTACCCTTACCACCCTTTTTGCGGTGCGATACATTTCGCTATCCGGCAATGCGCTCAGTTCACCAAAATTGAAAGTTTTATATTTACCATTACTACCATACTTTGTTTCTGCCATGTTGCGAACGCTGCTTATCAGTTGTTTCATCTCCAATGCATTTGCATCTTTTACTTCGGTAGCCGAGGTTATCAAACCTAACAATTCCTCGTCGGTAGGCAGGTCTTTAAATTGGGCGTTTGTTTCCGAAACTTCTGCACGCCTGCTACTGTCTATAGACCTGCTAGCAAAAGCGTCCGCATCTCTTTCCATAGATTTAACCAGGGAATCGGCCTTTTGCATCAGCACATCATCGCCAAAGTTGTAGTCTCTTTTTTCTTCATTTAGTGCCATAGTATTTTTATTTTGATTGTGAAATGATATGCTAAGTAAAAAAATATTTAGTAAATAACCAAATTAAAAATATACGACAAAGATTTTTTTTGGGGGG
>JANPHE010000168.1:0-14771 GCA_031424295.1 Segetibacter sp.
ACAATGATTTTATTTATGAGAAGAAAATTTGAAAATCAGTAGAATTTTCTTTATCAATTTAATATAACAAATAAACAATCACTTTTGTTCAGACATTTTCAAGGGGGGGGAAATGGGAAAAATTTATAAAATGCCTAATCAAAAGTTTCATTTGTTTGCAATCGAAAATTAATTTTCACAATACAAAAAATTGGGTCATTTCTAAAACTTAGATATTAAATCACTATCATCCGAAAGTCTAAATAAGTAAATAGCCCCGATTACCTTTGAGGAGACAAAACTTCATAGATATGGGACTATTTACCCGCAATAAAAGTAACAGTAAGCCACTTATAAAACAAATTCTGGAACTAATACCGAGCTATCTATTACAAAGCAGCATCAAACAGCACCAAAGCGATAAGTTTTGCAGCAAGTATAAGACTTACGATCATTTGGTATCTCAAATGTTCGGACAGGTTAATAAATGTCAAACGCTAACCGATATAAGCACTGCCATTGGAGTAAACACCACCTTCATAGCAGATTTAGGTTTACGTCAAAGCCCTGCCCGAAGTACCATGAGCGATGGTAATGCCAAACGGGATTGGCATGTGTTTGAAACGCTTTACTACAAACTGCTTTCACCTTATAAAAGTATCCTGTAAAGCACGGTAAACTCCGTGATATAGAAGAGATTAAAGGCCGTGTGGTGAAGATAATTGACAGCACTACTATCAGCCTATGTTTGAGTTTGGTTGAGTGGGCAAAGTTTCGGACAGCTAAAGGAGGCATCAAGATACATACCTGTTTGGACGAGGCGATGATGCTTCCCGACCTAGTTAATATCAGCGAGGCATCCGTACACGACAAACGAAGACATCCACAAACTGTATTTGCACCCGGAACCATCATTGTAGAGGACAAAGGCTATTTCGATTTTAGCTTAATGATGCAACGTATTCATGCTCACAATGTATTTGTAACTCGTATAAGGGATAATACAGTTTATGAAAGCATCTGCGAAAAAGAACTGCCGGTTGATACAGACCAACACAAAATAAAAGATGAATTAATACGGCATACAGGCAAAAAAGCAGTAGAAGTAGGAATAGACCAAGTAATCCTTCGCCGAATAGTAGTTTATGACAGCGACAAGGATGTTCAGATAGAACCCATTACCCAGCAATTGGATTGGGCAGCATCAACCATTGCAGCCTTATACAAGGCAAGGTGGGATGTAGAAATATTCTTTAAGCAACTGAAGCAAAATCTACTGGTAAAAACATTTACAGGCACTAGCGAAAACGCAGTAAAATCACAAATCTATATAGCACTTATCACCTACCTGCTGCTCGAATTAATAAAACGATGTATCGCTAAGGGAGTAATGGCATTTAGCAATCTGTGCGAAAAGATAAGATTTTGTCTAACTTACTACCGTAGTATTGACTATGTATGTAATCAAATAAAAGGGGGAGCCGTAGAAGCTACAGGAAAACCAGCTAAGACAAATAGTCAGAAAACTTTCAAGTTTTCATAAACCACTTTTATTCAAGTAACAACATGATAAAATCCAGTAAAACCAATACTCTCAGGCTCTTATTTTAGCTTTTTTCAAAAAGTTCCGGATGGTTGCGTTAATTTTTATAATTTCAATAATTTTAGTATTGTTTTTGGGAAAAAGTTACCCACTTTGATTGCAAGTAATATAGCTGTTGCTAAAATAATTAAATTTTTAAAGCGTACAATCTAATGTCTTTTTTTTCCAAACCCTTGAGGGCAATGACTCCTAAATCTTCACCTTGCCATTGTTTCAAAGAAGTGTATTCAAAATAATCTTCCGATACAATTTGTTTTTGATTCAATTCGCTACAGGCACTTCTTATTCTTGCCGTCATATTCATGGCTTCGCCGCTCATGGCTATCTCTTTTTTTATCACCCCAATTTCTCCCACAGTGATGTCTCCTGCATGAATGCCGGCTCTAAATTCTGGGATAATTCCATATTTGTCTTTGAAGTGTTTGGAATGCGTTTGAATATTTTTTCTACACATAGTAAGTGTTTGAATGCACTTGTTACTATTTGATTTTTTCATTGGCCACGTTATGATTACTTCGTCTCCCACGTATTGGTAAATGTCGCCTCCATTTGCCAACGCGGACTGTGATATTTGGTAAATAAAATCGCGGATAAACAAAAAATATTTTTCATGTCCCAATTTTTCTGAAATAGGGGTGCTGTCTTTCAAATCTAGAAACATAATTATTATCTTCACATTTCTAGGTTGACTATAACGACCTAACAGCATTCCTAAAAAAAAACCTGGTGTATATTTTTGTCCTATTTGAAACGACAATTGAACTACCAAAATGGAGAGCATTTTTATTACTAAAGCATCAAATAGTAAAAACTGATTGACAAACGACTGCAATGAGTGGTTAAAAAAATTGTTAATAGAGGATTTGGTGTAAATTAAAAAAAAGAATAAGGCTACGGTAGCAATTGAAACCAAGATGATGAGTGCAGTTATTTTCAATAATTTAATAGGAATAGAATATTTCCGCTCTTTAATTTTGGGCAAAATGGTAAACAATGTTATTACCAATAATTCATTTAGTAAAAAAGAAATGACAACCCATTCAACTATTAGCAGCCATAAATTTTCAACTTGGGTATCTTGTAAAAAAGGTAAAGAAACAAGCCAACTTTTCAATAAATAGCCATCTATAATTGTCCATAAAAAGGCAGCCGAAATAAACCACGTAGCATGATAATTTTTTATTTGGCTTATTTTCTCAACATAATTTTTCAGGTTATTCATCGGTGATGGAATTTAAAAAAGTATAAATAGATTGTTGAGATGAATACCGATGTTGAAGCTCCCCTTCCTTTGGATCTTGTGAGGGTTGTGAAGCTGTAAACTGATTTTCTAATGGTTCTAACCACTGCATGTCAAAATTATTTTCCAATTCATTGGCTATCGATAGGTCCAATATTGGTGTGATGACCTCTATTCGCTTGTGCAGACTTCTAGTCATCAAATCAGCCGAACCCATGTAAACCTGTTTTTCTAAATTGGATCCAAAAATAAACAAGCGACTATGTTCTAAAAACCGATCAACAATGCGTTTGACTGTAATGGTTTCGCTTACATTGGCAATGCCGGGAACTAAACAGCAAATACTCCTTACAATAAGGTCAATTTTAACGCCAGCCACAGATGCCGCATATAGGTGATCTATTATTTCTTTGTCTTCTAAATTATTTACTTTAATTTTTATAGACGCCGGCAAACCTTTTTTATGAACCTCGATTTGATTATTAATTTCTGCTTTTAAACAATCTAACAGGTTGTTTTTTGAAATCAAAAGTGTGTTGAAGACATATCCTTTATTTTTTTCTGGTATTACTTCTTTAGACAGCCCATCAAAGAGTAATTCTAGGTCCGATATGATTTTTGAATGGGTTGTCAAAAGGCAATGATCAGTATAATACTTTGCGGTGTTTTCATTAAAATTTCCTGTGCCAATATAGCCATATCCTTTTTTAGTATTTTGATTTCGTTTTATTACAAGCGCAACTTTGGAATGTACTTTTATCTTGGGAAAGCTGTAGACAATTTTTACTCCCGCTTTTTTCATTTGCTTGCCCCATTTTATGTTATTGGCTTCATCAAATCTAGCTTTCAACTCAATAAAGACCGTAACTTTTTTTCCATTTTTTGCTGCGCTTATCAATGCATTAGCAATGTGAAAATTGTCTGCTACTCTATATAAGGTTACGGCAATGGTTTCCACTTCCGGATCTATAGCAGCTTGATTGAAAAAACTTAAAATGGGATTGTAAGAATGATATGGAATGTGAAGTAAAATGTCTTTTGTTTCAATAATAGAAAAAATATCGGTATGATCATTTAGCAGTTGGTGTTTGGCAGGAACAAAAGCAGGAAAGGATAGTTTTGAATTGGAAATAGGTAGTGAGGCAAAGTCTGAAAGATTATGATATTTTCTCCCTTCAAATAATTGTTTGTTGGATAGTTCAAATCCAAAAGCTAACATCTTTTGAAGGGCCAAAGGCATTCCTGCTTCATACAAGAGTCTTGTAGGCATTCCATTTTCTCTCTTCAATAGTTTTTTTTCTATTTCAGCCAAAATATTTTTGCTCGCCGTTTCATCATTTATATCCAAATCAGAGTCTCTAGTTATTTTAAAACTAAAAATGGAATGAATGGTAAATCTGGCGAATATTTTATCCATAAATAGCCTAAGAATGTCATCAATAAAAAAGATGTGTTGAGTGCCATCGGAGGTTACTATACTATGAAATCGTCCTGCTTTTTCGGTTGGAATGTTCACAAAGGCGTGAGTAAGCAAATCGCTATTTTGTTGCGAAAGGCTCACTATTAAGTATTGGATATTATTGCCCAATAATAGATCTTTTGAAAGTGTTGCATTGATAAAAATGGGTTGTATAAATGACAACAGTTTGGAGAAAAAATAATCTCTAATTTCAAGGTCAAATTGTGGAGGAATTGCTTTGTTGTAATATAAAATGATGTTATTGTTTTCCAATGCAGGCAACAGTTCATTAGTCAACAATTGGCCAAATTCGTTCAACTGAGAATCTAGAAGATATTGAACTTCTTTCATCAAATTTTTGCTAGGCGGAGGAACAATCTTATTCCTTAATTTGTCGGTCAAATTGGAATACAAGTTAAGAATGGGAAAACGAACTCTAAAAAATTCATCGAGATTGGATGAGAAAATAGATAAAAATCGAAAACGCTCCATCAATGGAATCGATTGATCTTTTGCTTCGCACAATATCCTGTAGTTAAATGATAACCAACTAATGTCTCTGTTTGAATACATGTGTAGAAATTAGAATGGTGATCCCAGCGAATTTTCAATGGCACCATCCGTACCAGCTTTGAATGATAAAAAAGCAATAACAAAAGCAATAACTGACCCTAATATGCCAAACATAAATATATAATAAGCAAGTCTGAGCAATTTGTATTTTTTACCCAATACTACACCCAAGTAAAAAATATCATCTACCAATGCGCCATACAAATAATTAGGATCTTTCATCATCATACTCATTCCCCATTTGTATTCATCTAGGGTGGTACGAAAAAAATTGCCAAAGAAAAGCAAATTAGTTTTTCCATTGATCACATCTTCTTTGCTAAATTTTCCTGAAGTTATTTTAGGTCGTGTAGCTAATATGGCCAAAACAATCGTGGTTACTGAGGTAGATAAAAACAAAAGAGTAGGAATGGTTAAATAGGTATCTACTTGAATTTTTCTCATTAAAATGGACAGTATCAAAGAAATGATTATAGCATTTACACTTATTAAAATATTGGCTTTATTATCGGCCATAGCACTTAGATTCATATGATTTTCGGAGGTCAGTCTCAACATGGTTTGAATGCCTTTTGCCATATAGCTGCTCGATGTGCTCGACATCTTATCAACTTTAGAGATTTCATCAAACAGCATTGTTGTTCCCGTATTGTCAAAATTGGAACTTTCAGTTTTTTTTGAATATCGAGTAATGTTTTTTTCTTTTCCTTTTTGAAGATGATTTTTGCAATAGTCGGTGTAGAAAACATGGTCTTGCAACATGTGCGTTGTACTCAGGTTCCACGCAGAAACTTTGGTTGTGAAATTGCGCAGGTGCATTTCAGATTTTAAACGTTTATCCGTTTTTTTGAATAGCTTAGTTCCGAAATGGTAAGTGTCTGCATCTTTTATAATCTCTTCTAAAATTGTTTTTGGCTTGTATGACAATTTGGTCGCCGCTATTAAATCTTCAACTTTTTTTCTAATGTCATCACTTATTGGTTTGGTAGTCATCCATTCAGAAGCAATTTCAGCACTTTTCGCTTCATGTTCTGATGGAACAGTAAACAAATGTCCAGTGTCGTGAAACCATCCAGCTATGTTGAGCGCTATAGTGTCTTCATCACTTATTTTGTAATGAGATGAAATTTCATTGATACGGGCTACAACTTGTGTTGCGTGTTCAAAATTGTGGTACAACAAATTGTTCTTATCGTCTTTTACATACAATTCTTTTACAAAATATTCGGCATCATTTATTATAGACGTATTCATTTTGAGATTAAAATTAATAGGTGAGATTAAATTTAGCTCCAAGCGAAAAATTGAAAATGGTTTCACTTTCAGATTTTCCAAGTGTTGCAGAGACAATAGCTGTATTGAATGGAACAAAATACAAACCTCCTCCATAGGAATAGTGGTAGCGATTGCTTTGTTCTTTTTTAAACCATACTCTACCAATATCGTTAAATACAATCATTCCAAATTGACCCGGAAGCAAATAAGATCGGGATTCAAACAATTTTATTCTTAATTCTAAACTACCATAGAACACAGCATCTCCAGCAAACCTACTTTTAGAAAATCCTCTCAAATTATTTTCTTGACCAAGCGTTACGGCTTGATAATATTGAAGAGAATCAGCAAATATTTTTTCCCCGCCTAGTTTTATTATCCCTACTACTTTGGCCGGTATTTGAAGGCTAGCATAAACAATCATATCACTTTGCAATCGCAATAAGTTATTTTTAGTATTTGCAATGCCTTTTTGATAGTGAGCAAAACTTCTCCATGTAATTCCTCTAGTGGGATAAAGTTCGTTCTGAATGTTGTTAATATCTATTCCTGCTTTTAACCCTGCATAAGTTTGTTTCTTATAAACGTTTAATGAATCCAACCCTATTTTACTGGGATTTTCCAAGACTCTATTGAGGTTGTCTTTGTTATCATTCCAATAATGTTGAATAGAGGGACCGATGTAAGTTGAAAAAACACTTTCTGTACTCTTTCTTAATAACACCTCACCCTCTACAATGCTGTAGCGAACGGTGTAAAATTCTCGAGGTGAAACAATTTTTGTTTCATTCCCAAAGCCATAAAAATTGGTTAGGTTAGGTGTTTTTATAGAAGAGTTGATTAGTATATCATAATTGTAATTAATTACTTTATTGAATATGGCATTGTATCTGATTTGAATAGCTTTTTGTGCTAATGAAAACAATGAACCAACACGATGTTCGTTTGCAAAAGGCGCTCTCTTAAATTTAAAATTTCTAACTGTAAATCCTCCTCCCAATAAAAATCCGTCGTCACCATTGTATCCCAAGTTAATTTTTGGATAACTTTTTACAGGATATTGATAGACATGAATACTAAAGGCATTGATGGCCGGATCGCTTCTGAAATACGATTTTGCAGTTCCAGAATAAAAATTATTCTCAGTGTTGACATCGTATAGATAGGCTTTTGATTCGCCGCTGATAGAAAACGTATCATTACCTTTACCACCTATAAATCGAAATGCAATAGTTGTATTGACTGAACTATCAATGACAAATTTATCGTCTCCGTTTAAGCCAAATATTCTAATCTCTTTGGTAATAGAGGGATCAAACGTCCGGTGATAGGTTACAAAACTACTGTCCATTTTTTTGGTTTTGAAGGAAACACCCGTTACATCCACTAGCCCGTTTTCAGCAGATTTTACTTTATAAATTTCGTTTTCATTGCTACCCATTACCGTGATGACTTTTGATATAAAATCATAATAGTTCATGGAATATAGATGCAGCTGTGAACGTCTTTTGACAAGAGAAGAGTCAATTGTTGAGCCTCTGATTGCATAAATTTCTGGTGGCATTTTCTTTAACGCCGAATGAATCACAGGCTCGGTAATGTTTGCAATGAATTGTGTAGTAATGCTGTCCCAACTTTGCTTTGAAATACCATTCATAAATAAACGGTCAAAGTCTTTGGAAATGACATTTACTTTATTTAGTGGTTTTAATTCTTTAGTTAATCCCATAAGGAAAGGCATTTTGTAATTGGCAATTTTCATTAGCAAACCGTCTGAATGAAAAAAGGCTTGATCTCTATCCTTTGGCATTGGATAATAAGTTTTTCCTTTTCCAGTATCGCCTTTTGCCCATTTCCATTGATCAAAATGTCTATCCCAATCACCTATTAGAATGTCCAATAATCGAGCATTTAAAACTGCATATTGGTCCACCGTGATATTGTTGTCTTCTTGCAATTTATCTATAAGCTTAAAGGTGCTTTTGTTGTCAGTTTCTCCATTTATGTCTCGACGCTCTAGCATGCAAATTTTGTTGCCAAACAAGGGTCTGAAGTAGCCTAGACCAGGATCATCTGGGACAAAGAAAAACTCCCTTTCGGTCGCTGGAATACCTGCTGCTTTTTCAAGAGTGGAAGTTATCAACGGCGCATACGGGTGCGATGAAGAAATCATGTCCTGAAGCATGGTTTGGATAAAGGTATTTCGAAAACTTTCTGGAATAAGTACTTTTGGATCTTTATCAATAGTACGAAGCGACCACGCTACCCCGCTTTTATCAACAAGCTTTAATGATTTCGTTTGATGACCTCCCCCTATACCAGTTATTTTAAGTCCGCCTTTTTCTTTTCTAATGTTAAAAACTTTAAAGTTTACAGGTTCACTCCATTCTTTACGGTAGTTTTCTCCATTTGTAAATCGTTGGATTTTGGACAATTTTTTATATTGATTACTTGCAGGCGATAAGACGCTATTTTTATACAGTGCAATAGGGGTTACCGTATCTTCTACAGGCAATTCAGGAAGGGTTTTGAAATCTAGAATTGATTTGGTAAAACTTGTTAAAATGGAATCGCCTTTCTTTTCGTCAAGGGTATAAAAATTTAGGATAGTTTGTTTGTTTTTGGTGATGTCTAAAGTTGCAAAGCCAAGAGCTTCCGCCGCATATTCTGCTCTTTTACCTGGCGACACTCTATTGGTTTTGCATCCACTACCACTTACTATAAAATTGAAACTGCTATCAACAATGTACTGTAGATTGTGTTCGTGACCAGCTACCATGATCACATTTTTATGTATTTTCACTACACCCATTATTTGGTTCACCATATTCCTATAGGTTGGATGAATGATGTCTTGATGCGATCCAAATACACTTCTCGTAATAGGATAAATAGATCCAATAATGGGCAGAGGGATATAGTAATTTTTGTTTACGTCAGTGAACGGAAAAATGTGCTGCCTTAGGGTAAAGTACCCACCATGTGGTCCATTGCTTTTAAACGGATGATGGGTAGCCAAAATCACTAGTTTATTGTAATTTTTCGTCAGTATATCTGCTAACTCTGCTATTACATCAGTTTGCGTTTTGGTATCACAATCAGATTCTATTCCTGGTTTTTCATGTTGATGCAGCCACCACTGACTGTCCATCATTACTAGTACCACATCTTTACTAATAGATACTTCAATGGGACCCGGACAGCCATCTTTTGGGTGAAAACTCATGTTCTTATTTCCATGATGGTCTACATACTGTTGCTGCCTCACTACATTTTCGTAGCCCTCCGATGCACCGTTGGCCCAGTCGTGATTGCCTGGTATCATAAATGCTTTGGATGACGTTCCCTTTGTCAAATTAATTTGAGAGTCCAAAGCGGCTTTGATCTGATTGTATCCACTAAATGTTTCGTCCGGTAATCCCGTGCTGTAAAGATTATCTCCAAGAAAAACAACCGAGGTTTTGTTGTCTAGCGGAAAGTACTTTTTTATAGAATTTAATACGGATGGCCTACCTTTTACCAATGCGCCGGCATCACCAATGAGAATAATGCGAGATTGAAGGGAATCTGTACCGTTGTTGGTAGTATTTTTTTGACCAAAACTAGCGGCACTTATGGTGCAGAATAGAAATAATAGTTTATAAAAAATAGAGTTCATAGGGTATTGATAGAATTATTATTAATTAGCCGAATTGTATTTGAATACCAGAAGTGTTGCAGTTTCTGTATCTGCAAATTCGTTGGAAATTATCATATCTCCATTTGTTTTGAAGGTTAATCCTTCGGGCTGTTTGAAATATTTTGGATTTAATTGATAGGCCTCTTTAATGTCTCCATTTGGCGTTGCCACCATTAAAATTTTGTTGACAGAGGATACTATGTACAACATGCCGTTAACAGGGTTCAAAGCAGCAGCTGAGGGTTTTATTTGTTTAAGTTTTCCCTTGACCATGTCAGCTACCGTTTTCATTTGAAATAATAGAGAAGATTCCGAAAAAGTATGAGTTGCCAAATCAAAAGAAAATGTTGTCAAACTTTTTTTATCATCACTTTTGCAATCTTTGCAAATGAGAACTAGTTTGTTGGTTTGTTTGTCATAATACATAGATTCAAACTCATTCTTTTTTGCCAAATCAAATTTATATGTTTCAGTTAGAGTAGAATCGTTTTCAAATACAACTTTGTAAACATCGCCGTTGCTTTGTAAAACGAAAAATGAACTGTCAACAAGGGCTAAATCCTCGAAGTCACCTCCGTGAGAAAATTTCCATTTGGAAACATCTTTGCTAGAATTTATTTTAAATATTGATCCTCTGTCATCGGAAATGGCAAATACGCCATCATCTTTTTCGTAGTATACAATGCCAGAGATCTCATCCAATTCTACTGGCAATTTTACAATTAAGGGCTTATTCAACTCATATCCTTTTGGACTTAAAAATTTTTCTTTCTTATTTGATGACTGATTACAAGACGATAATAAGTAGATCGCAAAAATGGTAGTGTAAAGAATTCGAAAAAACATACTTTTTATATAGAAAAATTAAACCAATACCTTTTTTAATAATGTTTGATCGAATGTACTATAAAATTTTATTGTTAAGAAACTATTTGTCAATAAGATGGGAAATGATTTCCCCATTTGAGGCAAGAGTATATTTCTTAAAAAAAATAAATAGAACGAGATTAGCAAAAAGTTTTCCTTTTTTAGTTCATAATGACAACAAGTCATATATTGTAAATAATAAAATGGCATGATTTTATTATTAGGTATTCGCATTTTTAAATTGACATCAGAATACATATTTTAAATCACTATTGTCCGACAAAAAAATGAAAGGGTGAGCTAAAAAAGCCACCCTTTTTTGTTATGTTCGAGTTACCACACTTAAACAATAACTATGGGTGAAAATAGGCAATTTGTCGGACAGCCGGTTTTATCGCAAATATTATCTTGTATTCCCGCTGCTCTTATCAATAAGTCTTGTAGGAAGCATAACGCCAACCGCTACTATAAGAAGATACCTGTACGGGTACATTTGGTTAGCTTGTTATATGGGGTGTTCAGCTATTGCAATGGGCTGCGGGAGTTATGTGAAGGGATGTTAGCCTGTGAAGGTAAGCTTACTCATCTTGGTCTTAATAAAGCCCCTGCCCGCAGTACTTTGTCTGACGCTAACACAAAGCGGAGCTATCTGTTTTTTGAAACGGTTTACTTTGAATTGCTTACCCAATATCACAGCTTTATCTCGGACAGCCGATTAAAAGGCTTAAGCATCCGAAACTTAAAAATTATAGACAGCACTACTATTAGATTATTCAGTGACATTCTAAGGGGAGTTGGGCGCAATACCACAGATGGGTCACGCAAGAAAGGCGGCATTAAAGTGCATACACTTATGGATGCCTTTAGCGGTGTAGCCGAATTTGTGCGTATGACCGAAGCCAGGGTGCACGACCGTAAATTCCTCTACCATATTGATTTACCAGCCAACAGCTTCATCGTTTTCGATAAAGCCTATAACCTCTACAGTCAGTTTGCAAAATGGACAACCAAAAAAATCTGGTTCATCACCCGCATGAAAGCCAATGCCGTCTATCATGTAACCAAAGTAATAACCGACAAAACAAAGAAAAAGAATGCCAAAGGTGTTTTAAAAGACCAATACATTACCGTAGGATATAAAAACACTAATGGAGAGGTGCTTCGCTTAAAGCTTCGAAGAATTACCTTCAAAGCTGAAGATGGAAAAATATATGTGTTTATTACAAACAACTTTACCCTTCCTGCTTCACAAATTGCCATAATCTATAAGTCCAGATGGATGATAGAATTGTTATTCAAACAAATCAAACAAAACTTTCCTTTACGTTACTTCTGGGGCAACAGTGAGAATGCCATTAAGATGCAAGTGTATTGTGTGTTGATAGCCCAATTACTAATGGTAGTAATCAGAAAGAAGGCGGCTACCAAAAAGTCATTTGCCAACATGATAACAGTTATACGATTACATTTAATGAGCTATGTCGAACTTCTCGAATTTATCAAGGACACCTACAAAGCTTGGCGTAAAACCCACAATGCTCCCAATGCTTTTGCTACTTAAATTTACCACCTTCAACTACCCACGTTTTTGAAACAACCCATTTTATGCTTAAAACCCTTATCCAGTAAGGGATCAATAAGTTATGGCCATAACTTTAGTCGGACAACAATGATTTTAAATACAATTAATCAGTTTTACCTTATTGCCAACCACAATAGACTGTAACCAACATGCATCAAATCACATACTTATCATTTTAAATTTTTTAATGAAGCAGAAAACTTAAATCTTCATTGAGGGGCAGTTCCTTTTTCATAGTTCCTTCTTTGTCACATTTTTTAAAACAAATTGCATTTGCAAATCCTATTGATGTAAGTTGTTCATCCTCTAATATTAATGCGGTTCCTTCAGGCAAAGCCACAACTTTTTTGCTTTGATTGAGTTGTAAAAATTCTGACAAACGTTGGTCGCGGGTTTCGCCATTGAAACCAATGATGGGATGGTTGTAATAATGTGGATTGATTTGAAAAGGCAGAAATCCCAAGGCATTAAAACTACTGGGGTAAATGATGGGCATATCGTTGCTAGTGCAAATGGTTTCGCCAGCAATATTGCTGCCTGCACTCCATCCAATGTAAGGCGCTCCAAAAAGTACTTTGTTTTTGATTACTTCCATTAGTGATAGTGCATATAAATCGTGCAATAGTTTAAATGTATTGCCGCCGCCCACCATAATGACGTCTGCTTTTTCAATGGTTTCTTTTGCGTGAACAGTTGTTACTGTTTCAATAATAAGAGGCAAATCAGATAAGCCTTTGCGAACCATATCGGCATACACTTCATAATCAGTATTGACAGATGCAAAGGGGATAAAGGCAACATTCAAAGTCTTATTACCTAAAAAGCTATTGACAATAGGAGAAACTGATTCTAAATAACCTCCATTGCCAACTCGTGAACTACTGAAGGCAAGCAGTTTTATGGGGGATTTCATTTTTCATTTTTTTCAAAACTAAGACAATTGTATTCAATTTATTATCGAGAAATTTTTTGATAAACCAACGGTTTCTGTTTTTACTTTTTAAAAAAAATGTATGCTCGAATATTTATTGCCTTAAAGTTTCGTTTCCTATAATTACCAAGATCAGCCAATAACCGGCTATATCATTTCTGTTCATTGATGTAAATTTCCTACTGCCAATTTAGGCGTTCTGTCTGTATTAAACAAGCCCCAATGCTTTTCAGGTTCATTAGGATCAGGTGATCCTTTCCATGCTTCATCAAAGGCTTCAAAAAAGAACACCAAGGTTTTATTTTTGGCTGACCAATTCATGAGATCTTCATAATACAATTTCTGATTTTCTTCATTTACGTGCTCGGGATGAATGCCTCTACCATTAGAATTGGTAGCCAACCAGCCTCTGTAATTACAATTGGCTTATTGGGATAAATATTTGCAACTGCTTCGAAATTTGCTTGGGTTAATAACCGGAGCAAACGTAAGAGATGGAAAAGAAAAAAGACTTTTTAGCACACCCTTTTCCCAATATGTAAGAAGTGAAATTGACTTTAGGCACTATTTAGTTTTGGGAGCTACCAATAAGGAACGAATAAACCAAATAGCCAGCAGAATTATACTTGGGGCAGGATATGGGTATGGCAACAATACAACTATGCCATTTATCAAATCGTTTTTTGTAGGAGGAACAAATAGTATAAGAGCATTTCGAGCAAGGAGTCTTGGACCGGGCACCTTTTATGGTAACAATGCAAGTTTTAGTAATACCTTTTTGCCAGATCAACCGGGTTAGATAAAAGTGGAACTCAATTCGGAGTTGAGATTCAAGATTATTTCATTTCTTAGAGATGCTTTTTTTATAGATGCAGGAAATATTTTTACAATTCGCCCAGACCCATCTAGGCTAGGCTCTACATTTTCAAGTCAATTTTTTAATCAATTAGCAGTAGGTACTGGAACAGGACTTCGCTTCGATTTGAACTTTATTGTACTGCGAATGGATGTAGCCTTTCCAATACGAAAACCGTATTTAAAAGATGGGCCAAATTGGGTCTTTGATGAAATAGATTTTTCGAGTGCTACATGGCGAAAAGAAAATCTAATTTTTAATTTGGCTATTGGTTACCCGTTTTAAGGACAATAAAAATTTAAGACATTCACTCAACCTCAATAATGGTTAATAATTTTCGAATGACTACTGCTCATTCTACTTAAAACTCACTTGCACCAAATGGAGAAATATTTTATCATAAAAAAAAATTCAACAATTTTTTCGCTCAAATCATACCAATACATATAAGGCATATTATTTGAATTAACAGAAATGCAAGAAAAAATTTGATCATCAAAAAATTTAAAAGGGCAAATAACTTCAACGATTTTGAACAATTAAATCACAACCATCCGGAACTTTTTGAAAAAAGCTAAAATAAGAGCCTGAGAGTATTGGTTTTACTAGATTTTATCATGTTGTTACTTGAATAAAAGTGGTTTATGAAAACTTGAAAGTTTTCTGACTATTTGTCTTAGCTGGTTTTCCTGTAGCTTCTACGGCTCCCCCTTTTATTTGATTACAT
>JANPHE010000169.1:0-2197 GCA_031424295.1 Segetibacter sp.
GTAAAGTTACTTATCCCTGCAGCCAATGTAACACTGACGGTACCGTTTACTGGATCACTGTCTTTTGAATCGTCTGGTCCACGGTTTGCAGGACTAGGAAAGAAGCCTGGTGGTGTAGAAAATGAAACCGTGAAAGTTCCAGGTCCAAGATTTTTAAAATCATAGTAACCATCATTATTAAAAAAACTTGTTGTAGTAGTTGCAGTTGTGCCGTCCTGAAAAGTAATTGTAACAGTAACGCCGTTTATACCCGGCTCATTTGCATCTTGAATGCCATTAGCATTCAGGTCATTCCATACAAAATCACCGATAAAGGCAACCCCACACAATGCCAAATCAAATGTATTGTTTCCATTAGCTCCATCACCATCGTCTATTGGTTCTATACCGTCCGTTAACGTAATCGCATTTGAATAAACAATTCCACCAATACCGTTGGGTCCAACCAAAGTAACAGCATTGTTATCATTATCTATATCATTATCTGGAAAAGGACTGGTTGCACTAGTAGATGCATTTGGGCTTTGTTGATAGCCTGGTGCTATCGGGATAGATGCTATATAACGACCTTCAACTAATTCTGAGAACTTGTATCGTCCATTTGCATCACTGGTGGCAGTACCAATGGCCAAACCATCAGGTAAATTATCATAGTTATCATCAGCATAGAGGCTAACAACAATATTTGGAATGCCTGGCTCATTACTATCTCGCTTGCCATCTCCGTCAAAATCATTCCAAACCTGATTTCCTAAAGAGAGTGCTCCAGGACAATAAATGGGTATTACGCTACCGGTAGAACTGTTAGACCCTGTTGTATTTGATCCTCCACCACCTCGAGCACCACCTGTTACAAAATTCTTGAAATTATTCGGGGTTCCAGATTGAACGCTACCATCAACAGAAGCAATGCCCAATGCATTATAATCATTGCTGAATGATGTATATACGGCAGCGGACCATTGCCAGGCAACACTTAAGCCGCCAGTATTCCCAGAAAAATTTGCTTTCCATGTTACAGGCTTAATTCCTCCCGGAAATCCTCCTGAAGGCACCGGAAGTAGAAAGCCTCCAGAAAACACATCTCCTGAAGTACTCAATGGAACCTGAATTAAAAAAGTTTGTGAAACAGCATTAAAAAATGTTGAAGCTGTTGTTGTAGATGAAGAAAATACGATTTGCGTTTTAGGAACAGGAAATGAGTAGTTCAGCCCGTTTGCAGTAAACGAAATAACACCCCCATCAATATTAATAATGGTAGGATTCTTTGTTTGTCCACTTAATTTTAAATGCGAATTAAACCAGATATAATTTCCTCCATTAATGGATGTACCATTAAAATCTGAGCTAATGGTACTACTGTTAGTGCAGGAAAAAAAACCTGAAGCGTATTCACTATAAGAAGTGATAGCAACAAATAATAACAAATACTTTAATAAAATCTTCATAAAATTTATTTATAATTCAAAGAATGGTTGAAATTAAGCCATTTAATCTAGGACTCAAAAATATCTAGAATGGTTGCAAGGATAAAGAAAAAATTAAAAAAAATGTTACAGATGGAAGATTAACTCAAGAATAACCATTTTTTATAAATAAAAACTATGATATGAATGTTGAATTTCCTAAAATAACTCTTTGAAATAAAACTAAGTATAATATAATTGACTTTCAGTAATCTGAAATTATTTTTTATTTTTAAATGTAATACTAATTTGGACTTTGATTGTTTAATCAGTCAGCACGATTATAACTAGAATAATCCACATTCTTACTCCAATCACCGCGAGGCGGAGCCGCAAGCCAAATCCTTGTTGGCGTACTTTTTATGATTACAAATAATATCTTTAGGCTATTACTATCTGCAATCTCTTATTGTTTAATGTTATTTTTCTTGAATAAACTAGGTTGTCCAGTTCCTCCAATTTTAAAATAATCATTAAAATATGTAAATAAGAAAAGTTATATTTTTTCAAAAACAAGTTGAATTGTATCATCAGAAAAGGCTAAGTAGTGGAATAAAAGTGGTGAACTGAATACAATTCCACCTTGACCAAGAATAGATAAATATGGTTTTCGACGTTGACCGTCTACAACTACAAACTCATTAGCGCCTTCTTTTGCAGCGAATACAACATGCTGATTATCCTGACTAAAAGCAATGAAGGTAACATCGTCATATTCAGCTGCAGTTTCA